>CANAXK010000227.1 GCA_947365485.1 uncultured bacterium | reverse complement strand
CCAACCGCGTTTGTACCGATTACTGCGCTTTCGTTTCAGACGCTTCCTGCGTCAAAGAACGCGGACGCAGCAGCTTTGCATGCGCTTTTCAAGAACATAATGACCGCAATCGCAACTTCGATTTCTGCAACATTCATCGCAAGAGCCTCACAGGTGTATCAGAACTACTTTGTTGCAAACCTCTGTCCGCACAATCCGATGTTTCATTACAAGTTTACGCTGCTCAAGCATAAGTTCATGGCTTACTATCCATCTGTTCTGGCTGCGCGCAAGGCTGACGGAATGTTGTACAAACAGCTTCTGAATCAGGCGCGTCTTGCTTCCTTCTTTGACATATTCACCCTGCTTGCGCTCTTAATGCTGGCTGCCATTCCGCTCATACTGCTTCTCAAAAACAAAAAAGCCAAGAATTAAGTTTTGTAACATTTTATTAAAAACAGGCAATTTTTCTCTTAAAAAATACTTTATAGATATATAAGTTATATAAAAAGATATTAAGAGAAAGGACTAAGCTATGACTATAGGTTCAGCACACGGTTTACAGGGCGCAGGCGGAATACATATTGCACCGAAAGAAGAAGACAGGAAAGATGTTCAGCCTCCTACAATAGGGCAACAGCTAAGCCAGAGCAACATCTGGGATGTTGAAAAGCAGCACAAGATAAGCCCTAACATGCTTACAGGCGGAGCTTCCATCTGGTAGAGACATCAAAAAAAATTGTTAGCGTCGGAATTTTGGTTCACAAAATTCCGGCGTTTTGTTATAATACCTGTATGAAAGAATTTGAAAAAATGATTCGTTCCGAGAGCTACAATCCAATGACCGACTACTTAATCGGCTTAAGAGACCATGCTAGAGAACGTATGGGTGAGTTCAACTCTGAAAAAGACGCGTCAAAGCGCGAAGCGATACTCAAATCCCTGTTAGGAAAAATGGGGGAAGGATGTTACATAACGCCTAATTTCTTCTGTGATTACGGGGTTAACATGGAGCTTGGTGAGCGGGTGTATTTTAACGCAAACTGTGTTGTGCTTGATTGTGCAAAGGTTACAATCGGCAGTGACACATTCATCGGGCCGAACTGTCAGTTCTACACACCTATTCATCCGCTTGATTACAAGACAAGGAACACATTTATAGAAAGCGCAAAGCCGATTACAGTAGGCAAAAACTGCTGGCTTGGTGGAAGTGTTGTACTGCTTCCCGGTGTAACAATAGGTGACGGGTCTGTCATCGGAGCCGGTGCGGTTGTTACAAAAGACATTCCGGAGAACTCGCTTGCGGTTGGGAATCCTGCAAGAGTTATAAGGACTATTGAGCAACAATAAAGCCGGTTGTCCGGCCTTATTTTCTCCTTGTATTAATTTAATGTTTTGCCTTAGTCATTAACTTTTTGTTTAAAAGTATGACCTTTTCTGTCTTCTTCAATATTCGGAGTATCTATTTCGAACACGTAAGCGTCAGAAGGAGCGAGGTTTACTCTAAGCTCGTTTGCTGCAACCTGAAATTCGCTCGGCTCACCGTATTCCGGCACCATATTAACAAGTTTCTGGTCTTCTTTTAACCCCGGAATCTCAATAATTCCTGTAACGTTTCTGTTAGGGTTTTTGTTTGCAACAACAAGCACTGTTCTGCCGTTATTGTGTCTTGCGTATGTAATAATCTGGTCGTTTCTGTCTTCGCGTTTGTCGAGCTCTATGAAGCTGCTGTTTCTGTCAGCAAAGACATCCAGATTTTCACTTCTCATCTTGAGTGTGCCTTTCATAACCCTTTCAATATCAGGGCTATCTCCGCCCGGTTTTCTTGAAAGGTTGAAAATTGCAAGTCTGTAGCGGTGCTCATCCATATCGTATTTGTCAGAGTAGCCTTTACCCGGCACGTATTTTGTTGTCCAGGTTTCTACGTTATCTGTATTTCTGTAAGCATAATCGTAATAATCGCCGGTCTGGAATCCGTCAATAAAGTAAGGATTACACATCGGGATTGTTGACTGGATAACAGTTGTAAGTTTGCAGAAGTTTTCTCCGCCATGAATCATTGAAGAGCTGTCATCGTGGGTCAAAAATGAGCCAATAACGCTTTTTCCTGCAGGAAGTCTATGTGACATATCAAGATTGATTTTGATATTATCATTAAACTCTTCCGCGTTTCTCCAGTCATGGAAAATGTGGTACTGACCGTAGTAATCATCAAACCCTGCTCTCAGCAAGTCTTCCGGTCTGTCATACATCATGTTAACCTGCGGTGATGCGCACTCATAAGTGTAGCTTTCTGCAAGCCAGCCAAATTCAGGGTCCTTTTCACGTGAATAAGTGATTAGTTTGTCCCAGAACTCTGTTGGTTTCGCTCTTGCTACGTCGCATCTTATGCCGTCAAGCCCCAAATCAATGCAGGCATCAACGTATTGTCTGTGCATTTCATATAGTTTAGGATTAAGTGTCCTGTGGGTTTCATCTTCCCAAGGCTCAAACATTCTGATATCAGCCCAGCCTTGAGGAGTTTTATCTTCG
>CANAXK010000226.1 GCA_947365485.1 uncultured bacterium | reverse complement strand
TGATGGGCGTCATGGCTTCATGCTGTATAGTGTTAGAGGTACTAAGTATATCTGTATACTTAGGGGAGACGAGGTAAGGTAAATTGAAAAAATTCAAGTTTCGATTACAGATCGTGCTTGATATGCGCGAAAACGAACTTGAACAACGCCGTATTGAAGCGGCAAAGATACTTACTGTTTTAAAACAGCAGGAAGAGAAATTAAACAATATTATCCAATCGCAGCACCAAAACTCCGCACAAATGGAAAGTCTCTATATGCTTGATACATTAAACATTCAGCAAATCGAAGGGCATAGAGATTTCGGGCTAAAACTTACTGTTGACGAAAAAAATCAAGAAAGACTAATCGCTAATACAAAAGCAATATTAGAAAGAAAACAAGTTGAAGTAAGAGAAGCTCACAAGAAGGTAGAAGTGCTAAAAAAACTTAAAGAAAAACAAGAACAAGAATATTACAAAGAGTTTTTAAACGCAGAAACCAAAGAATTAGACGATATTACATCAGCAAGGTTTAATCTAAGATGACAATTGCAGCAGCAGTAATGAATACTATAGACAACATAGAAACAATGCTCACCCCAGTAAGCAGTGAAATTTCTGATACAGATTTTGCTGTAATCTTAGATGAAGCTATTTGCGAAGCAAATGTAACAACATCATTAGATTTAACTCTTTCAAAAGATATTACCCAAGATTCTGGAGAAGAAGAAGAAACAGGTGAAAATAACATTATACTGTTCGCTCAAGCTCTTGAAACTGTGAATCAAAATATTACAACCACAGAACCTGAAGTTCAAATCGAAACTCCCGAAATAACAGAGACAAGTCCAGAAGTTGAAACAGCTGCAAAACAGGATACAAATACAGAGATTCAAGAATCAGAGCTTAGTGAAGATATGCTAAGTGAACTTAATATTGAATCTGTGGAAGCTGAAACAGATACTTCCTGCGATAATTCTTCTTTATTAAACAAACAATCAGCAGAAGAACACGGAATAAAAATTGCGCTTAATCACGACGGGGTAAATGAAATTAGAACATTTGATGTAAAAACTTCTCAAACAACTGTAAAACCGACAGAAATAACTCCAAGCAAGATTATTGAACAGGTTACAAAGCATCTTGAAACATTACAAAATACTTCTAAAGTAGATATTGTGCTTAATCCGGAAACATTAGGTAAAATTACAATTCAGCTTGTTAAATCACCGGAAGGATTATCAGCACAATTCACAACAGCAACTCAAGAAGCTAAAAACATCTTGATGAAAGGTTTAGATGGACTAAAAGAAACACTTACAGCTCACGGAGTCGGAGTGGATAATGTTTCAGTAAAAGTAAATGATACACAAAAAAGTGAATATAACGCAGATTGGACAGAACAAGACGGTTCAAGAGGCGGTAACAAAGAGCAAAATCGTCAAAATAGGGAAGAAAAAGAAAAGGGATTGTTTGAAAAAACAATGGAGGAAACAAAATGACATCAGTAAATACACAAATTACAGAAATGCAGAACCAAACAACTGCAAACAATCTTGCAACACAGAAACGAAATCCAAGTACAAAAACTGATGATAAAAATATGTTTTTGAACCTCATGTTGCAGCAGCTTCAAAATCAAGACCCGACTGAACCTACAAGCAACACTGAGTGGTTAGCTCAATTAGCTCAATACTCTTCATTAGAACAAATGACTTCAATGAACGAAGGCTTGGAAAACTGTATGAATTACATTGCAGCTCTTTATAATGATATGGGTATGAGTTCAGAAATCAATCAAACTCTTTCAATGATAGGAAAAGACGTTACATTAAAAATTCCTGATGAAAAAGATAAAACAAAATATACAACCGTTAGAGGTGTCGTATCTGAAGCAACTTTTGAAGATGGCAGCGGCAAAATCAAAATCGGAGATAAAACATACTCTATTGCTAATGTAATCTCTATTAGAGAATCAGATGGTTCAATTAAAGATCCTATTATAGAAGAACATACCGAAACATCATCAAATAAAAAATAAACAGACTAATTGGAGGAATAAATGTCACAAGCTCTACACACAGCTAGTACCGGTATAAATGCCGGACAATCCCAAATCAACGTTATCGCAAACAACGTTGCAAATATTAACACAACTGCATACAAATCCGCAAATATGGTTTTTGAAACTCTTTATTCAAATAACCTGTCTTACGGTAGCGCTGCTACTAAAAATGGCGGAGGTACAAACCCTAAACAAATCGGTCTCGGGGTTAAAATCGGCGGTATTACAAGAAACTTCACTCCGGGAAACTTTGTTTCAACAGGTCGTGATATGGACTGTATGATTTCAGGTACAGGTTTCTTTGTAGTACAAGACGCAAGCGGAAAACAATTTTTCACACGTGATGGTGTGTTCAATGTTGATTCAGACGGAAATCTTGTTACACAAGCAGGTTTAAAAGTTGTCGGAGCAAAAAGAGCATATTCAAATGCAGTTTCTGACAAGACTGTAAAAATTCCTAAAAACTT
>CANAXK010000225.1 GCA_947365485.1 uncultured bacterium | reverse complement strand
ATGGAGCGATTCTGAAAGTTACGTCTTTCATAACTTCGATGAACACACCGCCTAAACCGAACATCATCATTGGACCATATTGAGGGTCTGTTGCAATACCGCAAACCATTTCTCTGTTACCTTTAACCATTTCCTGAATGATAACACCTTCAAGACCGTCTAAAAGACCGCGTTCTTCAAGCTTAGAGATAAGGTCTTTGTACTCTGCCCTAAGTTGTGCTTCAGATTGGATGTTAACTCTTACACCGCCAACATCTGTTTTGTGTGAAGTTGTTTTTGAAGTCATCTTCATAACTACAGGGTAGTCGATAGAGTTAGCGATTGTAACAGCTTCTTCTTCTGTTGTTGCAAAACCTGATTTACAAACCCTGATTCCGTAAGCGTCAAGAACGTCAATTGATTCACGGGTTGTAAGCTGGTCTCTGCCTTCGTTAACTGATTGAGCAATGATTTCCTGAGCACGCTTGTAATCAACGTTGAATGAAGGAATTTTGCCTTCCGGTCTTTCCATCCATTTTCTTTGTTGATTCAATCTGTTCAAACCGTCAGCAGCTTCTTCTGCATACATAAAGAATGGCATGTTAACTTCCATGTCTGATAATGTTGAGAAGAATTCTGATTTTGTCATGAATACACCGATAACAGGTTTTTGCGGATTCTTAGCCTTGATTTCCATCAATGCTTTCGCAACATCAATATCCTTCAAGCCAAGGAATGGCAAGTAGATACAAATAATCATATCAACGTTTTCATCAGCAATAACTGTTTCTAAAGTTTGCTTGTAGTGCTCGATTGGAGCAGAAGCAATCATATCGATAGGGTTTTTAACTGATGCTGCTGATGGTAAGAAGCTTCTAAGTTTGTCTTTAGTTTCTTCAGAAATCTTAGCGATTTGCATACCGTGCTCACAGATAGCGTCAGTTGCCATGATACCAGGGCCGCCTGAGTTAGTGATGATTGCAACTCTGTCACCTTTTGGAATAGGGCAGTTAGCAAAAACTTTTGCTGTAGCAAACAAGTCTTGTAAAGAATATTCTCTAATTACACCTGATTGGTTAAGTAATGCATTAGCAGCTTTATCAGCACCAGCCAAAGAACCAGTGTGAGAAGAAGCAGCAGAAGCACCTGCAGCAGAACGACCAGCCTTAAGAGCTAGAATAGGTTTCTTTTTAGAAATTCTTGAAGCTAGTTTTCTGAAGTTTGCAGGGTTTTGGATTGATTCCATGTAAAGAAGAATTTGTTCAACGTCTTCTTCGTTTTCCCAGTATTCAAGAGCTGTTTCAGCGTTAACGTCAGCCTGGTTACCGATTGAAATAAATTGAGCAAAACCAAGGTTAAGGTCTTTCAGGATATTCAAAATACCGCCGCCCAATGCACCTGATTGAGAAACGAACCCGATGTTTCCGCGTTCAGGAAGAGATTCTGCGAAACATCCGTCCATTCTGATTTCAGGGTGAGTGTTAACAACGCCCAGGCAGTTAGGACCAACGCATCTCATGCCGTATTCTCTAACTTTTGCAAGTAATTGTTTTTCAGCTTCAGCACCTTCTTTTCCTGTTTCTTTGAAGCCTGCTGTAATAATACAAAGCCCTTTTATACCTTTTTGGTGGCACTGATCGATTGTATCCAATACAAATTTAGCGTTAACAACGATGATAGCTAAATCAACTTCGCCAGGGATTTCCAAAACAGAAGTATAAGCTTGTAATCCTTCGATAACTCCGCCTTTTGGGTTAACTGGATAAATATTGCCGTTGAATTTGTATTCTTGTAATCTTTTCATAATATCAGAACCAATTGTGTGTTCCTTGGTTGAAGCACCAACGACTGCAATTGATTTTGGTTTCATAATTTTGTCTAAAATAGTCATTTATCTCTTCCTTTCCTTTTGTACAACCACATAAAAATTATATTACAAACACTCTTCATGGGGGTAGAAAAAATTAACTTTTGTTAAATTTTTATTCATGTTAAAATTAGAATAAAAATATGAAAGGGAATTAATCAGATGGAAAAATTAGCAGATATTGGCGTTTTTGGCGGGTCAGGATTTTATAGTTTTTTAGAAGATATTAAAGAAGTTAAAGTTGAAACACCTTACGGTGCGCCTTCTGATAGCTTGTTTATCGGCAAAATCGGCCCGCACAGAGTTGCATTCATGCCGCGTCACAACAGAGAACACTCTATTCCACCGCATTTGATTAACTACCGCGCAAATGTTTGGGCAATGAGAGAAGTTGGCTGCAAACGTGTAATTTCACCTTGCGCAGCAGGCAGCTTGCAAAAACATGTTGAGCCGGGTCATTTTGTAATCTGCGACCAGTTTGTAGATTGGACAGACGGCAGAAAATCAACTTTCTTTGAAGGCCCTGTTGTTTCACACCCGTCACCGGCTGAAACATACTGTCCGGAGCTTAGAAGCCTTGCTGTTAAAACTGCAAGAGATTTGGGAATCACGGTTCACGAAACTGGTACTGTTGTTGTAATCAATGGCCCAAGATTCTCTACAAAAGCGGAATCAAAATTCTTTACAAAC
>CANAXK010000224.1 GCA_947365485.1 uncultured bacterium | reverse complement strand
ACCATCTTACTGGTTGAAAAGCAAGTATATCAACTATTTCAATTTTGCCATTTTTGCAAACTTTTCCCTTTTAGGCACAAAACCAGCAAAAAAGCGCTAAGCCTGTAGTCCCTATCCCAACGGGGTGGAGCCCCTCTCCATTTACCCTAATGTAACACAATAGGTAATATGTTACATTAGGAAAGAGAGAAACACATGAAAAAAGGCTTCACACTTGCAGAACTACTAATCGTCCTGGGTATCACAGGCATCACCGCTGCTATATTACTCCCAGCTGTCAATAATTTAATGCCCGACAAAACGAAAATCCTCTACCTCAAAGCCTACGACGAACTCCAACAAAACATACAATCCCTCGCCTCCAACTCATCCCTCTACCCAATCTGCCTCGAACAAGGCGATACAACTATCGGATGCCAAGAACACCCACTTATTAATACCTCCAAACCACTTACCAAAAAATTCGAATCATACACAGGAGATACTAAACTCTGTAAACTCCTCGCTTTCTCCATGGACGCAGAAGAATCATGCAAAGATGAAAGCTTCACATACAATAACTCAACCTTTAAAAGCAATCTTTCCTTCACCACAAAAAACGGCATGCAATGGATAGTCTCCCCACAAGCAAGAATCATCGAATCAGATAAAGCAACCTACCAATCCGATATCTATGTTGATGTCGACCCATCCAAAAAATCTAAGAATTGCCTATATGATTCAGTAAACTGCAAAGAGCCAGACAGGTTTAAGTTTCTAGTCGCAGCTGACGGAAGTGTAATTCCTGCAGATCCCATGGGTTTGATGTATGTGAATACGAGAAAGTCGTACATGAAAAACAAGAAGCAGAAGGCTCAAGGTGAAGTGGCTGCGCTCTTGACTGATGAGTTGAGGGAGTTCGGGTACAGGCCGTGCGAGGAAGGAAGTGGGAATGGCGGCTCACAAGGCGGTGACGGCTCCGGAGATGGAGGCGGTAGTGGTGAAGGCGAAGGAGGAGGCACTGATAGAAATGTTGTGTACTACCACTGCGGAGATAGTTACAAAGGAAAAGTAATAAATTGCGGAAGAATTAGGATTAATAAAAACAACGAATACCGTGACTCTAGTGGCAAAACGTTATTTCTATATGATACGATTGAAATAAGCTGGGACAAGCCTCCTGCAAAAACACATACTATTACATCAGATTGGCAATATTATGAGCCTAAATATTCGTGGTATAGAGGTATGGGAAGCTACCACAAACTAACAGTAAGCCCCAATATAAAAACACAAACCTACAACATATTAAACAATGCTGTTATAGAAAGAGCCAAGTATCAGGTAAATCATATAGATCCTAATTCTTATTTGTGTTTTAGGTTTATTCACTTTTTAGATAATTCCCAAGCAATGGAAGACAGCACTTATTTCTACTACCTAAATGTTTCTGATTACGATCCTTTTACTGAAAGCAATTTCAAGGATTGCTTCAGTTTTGATTTTGGATCCAGAGATTGGAGTCAGTATAACAAAAATTAATTGCAATTATCTCACTTTTGCGCTAACGTAAATAAGTAATAGACAATTTAGGAGTTGGGAATATGTATAATGTTGCAATTATCGGGGCTGGTCCTGCGGGTATTTTTTCTGCGCTGGAAATCGTTAAACTGCGCCCTGAATGGAAAGTTGTTTTAATCGAAAAAGGGCAAAAAATTGAAAAAAGAAAATGCCCGATTAGAGAGGGCTCTCCAAAATGCATAAACTGCAAACGCTGCGGACTTTTGTGCGGCTGGGGCGGAGCAGGCGCTTTTTCTGACGGCAAACTTACACTGACTCCTGATGTCGGCGGTCACCTTGTTGACTATATGTCAAGAGAAAAAGTAGAAGAACTTATTAAATATGCTGATGATTTGTACCTTGAGCACGGAGCTACAGACGAAGTATTCGGCACAAATATGGAAGTCTTTAGAGAAATCGAACGTAAGGCTGCGCTTGCAGAACTCAAGCTCGTTCATTCTCCGGTAAGACACCTCGGAACAGAACGAAGCCTTGATGTGTTGAAACACATGCAGGATTTTCTTGACGAAAGAATAACCATTCTTAATAATGTAACCGCACAAAGCCTTATCGTCGAATGCGAGCAGGTAAAAGGGATTGTGCTTGATAACGGCGATATTATAAAAGCAGAATACACAATTATCGCACCGGGAAGAGAAGGTGCAGACTGGCTTACACACGAGTTTGCAAAAAACAAAATCGGGATGGTAAACAATGCTGTTGATATCGGGGTGAGAGTTGAGCTTCCGGCGCCAGTGTTTGCACCGCTTACAGACAAGCTGTATGAGTCAAAACTTGTTTATTACTCCCCAACTTTCGGAGACGAGGTCAGAACTTTCTGCATGAACCCTAACGGGGAGGTTGTTCAGGAGAATTACAACGGCATTGCGACTGTAAACGGCCACAGCTATGCCAACATCAAGACTAATAACACAAACTTTGCGCTTCTTGTAAGCAAAAAATTCACAGAGCCGTTTAAAGAACCAATTGCTTATGGTCAAAGAATTGCAA
>CANAXK010000223.1 GCA_947365485.1 uncultured bacterium | reverse complement strand
CGCCAAGCAGATTACGCATGTCAGCGTTACCTTCTCTAAACAGCCATACTCTTTTTTCAGCCATTTGTTTCTCCTTTTTAAAATAAATATTAGTAATACGCTCTTTTAAAATTCTTTTTCAAGTAACATAAGCTTAGCATGAAGATAATCCTATGTATATAGGACTAATGTTAAGGTTTGTAAAGATGAGCTGCAAATGCTATTTTAAGGTTTAGTTTTATGTTAGTATATGCAAAAAGGAGGTGCTATTTGAGAATACTGCCGATATCAAATAACAATACTAAATCCGTGCATCCCGGGTTTAAGACAAAACTTCCGCCGGCTAATTGCAGGTACGGGAATTATTGGAACATACTTGCTGATAACTGTGTGATTGAGGGTAAATATGATGTTTTGAAAAATTTAGCCGGAAAACTAAAAAACAATAACGATACTAATATATTGGCTTTGAGCGCACATTGCAGTACAGAAAATAAATTATCAAAGGATGTTTATTCATTTTTTCTTTGCAGAGCTGATGATTTGCGTGGAAATGCTGATAGTATAAATTTAACCTCTGTGCCTCCTTTGCATGGCAAGCTGGACTATGTTGTTAAACGAAACCAATATGGGGAAATTGTAGAGCAGAGAATTAACTCAAATTTATTAAAGAATGACAAGGCCACTTCTACAGAAATTCTTTTGGATATGTTAAACCGGATAGTGAGTCCTAATACAAAAGAAAATAGTTTTATATTCGGGCAAAAATAACATAAGACCGCGTATTTTATTGTATAATATTCTTATGCCGCTTATAGAAATTAAAGATGTAATCAAAACATACACAACAGGCGAAGACAGCTTCAATGCATTGAACGGAGTATCTTTTTCTGTTGAAAAAGGCGAGTTTGTGGCAATTATGGGCACATCCGGCTCTGGCAAATCTACCTGCATGAATATGCTTGGCACCCTTGATAAACCCAATAGCGGAAGCTATCGCCTTGATGGCGTGGATGTGTTTTCACTCAATCCGGAAGAACTCTCGCAGGTGAGAAATCTTAAAATCGGGTTTGTTTTTCAGGGCTTTAACCTGATTTCACGCACCTCGGCGCTCGAAAACGTTGAGCTTCCAATGATTTACAAAGGTATTCCCGAGGAAGAGCGCCACAGACGCGCGCGCGAAGCTCTGGAAATAGTCGGCTTGAAGAACCGCGAAAACCATATGCCAAACCAGATGTCAGGCGGGCAGCAGCAGAGAGTTGCTATTGCAAGAGCACTTGTAAACGACGCCCCACTTATTCTTGCAGACGAGCCTACAGGGAATCTCGATACAAGAACCAGTATTGAAGTGATGGAGTTTTTTGTTCGGCTCAATAAAGGGTTTGGTGATAAAGAAGGCAAGACAATTGTGCTTGTAACCCACGAACCGGATATTGCGGAATATTGCTCACGTATAATAAGATTCAAAGACGGCAATATTGTTTCAGATTTATCAAAAGAAGAGTGGCTGAAAACACGAAACCGCGAGACCTAGCAAAAAAATCCATGTTTGTTTTTTAGAATAAACATGATGAGAATTTCTGATTGCGCATATCCTAAAATAACTCCGGTTCGGCCTTATGCCCCTGCTTTTCAGGGCTTTAAGCTCAAAAACCTGTCTATTGCAGATATTTTTGTACGGGGAAACCTTGGCTTGTACCGCATCTCCGGAATCAAACCCGGAAAACTCGGCGGGACAATATGCAAGGGCTCTGTTCCGATGAGGAATTTTTGGAGTAATTTTACTAAAGATGAGGTTGAAAAACTCAAAAAGAAAGGCTGCTCTACCAATAAAGACGGTTTTCCTGCATGTTTTCTAAAAACAAAATCAAATGTGCCGATTTCAACCTCGTTCATACATGATTGTTCTGCAATGTATTTGTTTAACAAGAAAACTAAAACACACATGCTCTATCACGCTGCTTATGATGTTTCAAAAGATACGCTTGACTCTGTAATGAAAATCCTCATGCCGGAAAGCTTTACAACAGGAATTATTGTTCCGGGCTCTTCTGGCTGGTATGATAGGCATGAAGATAACCTGAATAACATGTTTGAGTTGATGAAAAAACACAATCCGGACGCAAAGGTTAATGTTTATCACGATTCTTCGTGGTTTCCGGAGGTTGTTGGATATGAAGGCGAGGTTTTTGAAATCCCGAATAAAGACGTGATTGAGCAGCGAAAACAGGGATACACCAGTTTTGATGATAACGGGCAGGCAAGTTTTAAAATTGTTGACGCCCAGAGTTATAACACTTTCGATAAAATTATTTATAATTGCAACTACTCAACAGATGGCGAGGTATTGAAAAAAGAATTTAAGAAAATATTTCCGAAGGAAATGTTCAAACCTCTTGCTAACAGGATTGATGAAAAAGTAAAAATTCTTAAAGAAATTGAGACCTGCAACGATTTGGAGATACTTGAAGGTGTTGAGAAGTTGTTGAAGGATTTCAACGGATTCAAAGAGTCTTTAAGAAGCCGCTATGAAAAGCTTTTGCTTCAAGAACTCGATGGAATCAATACACCTGAAG
>CANAXK010000222.1 GCA_947365485.1 uncultured bacterium | reverse complement strand
TTACACGGATAACTAATAATTCTTTAGCACCTGTATTATCTGCTACTACTAGTCTTGTTTCTTGTTGTATCATTTTTCCGTTTCCTTTAGTTCATGGTGGGCGAAAAGCCCACCCTACATTCTTTTCCAAGCGTCCATGAAGCCTGCGTATGCTTCACCCGTCTGGAGTTTCAATTCACTACTTAGCTTTTTCTACGATTGATTCAAGAGTCCATCTCTTGCCGCCTGAAATTGGTTTTGATTCGATGATTCTTACTGTATCGCCGATACCGCATTCATTCTTTTCATCGTGTGCTTTGTAGTTTTTGTTTGATTCGATAATTTTCTTATATTTTGGGTGCGGGTTATATGATGCAACTTTAACTACGATAGTTTTATCCATCTTGTCGCTAATAACTACACCTTGTTTTTCTTTCTTAGGCATTTGTTACCTCGATTTCTTTTTCTCTAATAACAGTCTTTGCTTGAGCAATTAAACGTTTTGTTTTTGCAATCTCTGCAGTGTTTTCTAATTTATGCATTGATTTTTTGATTCTGCAATCAAGTAATTGTTTTTTAGAATCAACAACGAATTGGTTCAATTCATCAACTGTTTTTTCACGCATTTCACTTAATTTCATTGTTATTTATCCTTTAATTTTTACAGTTTTTTATCGCTCGTTCGCGTTTAACGGCGTTTCGGATTTTGTCGCGGTGCTCACGCACCTTACAAAAACCTCCAGCCTTAGCTCACTTGCTCTTTCTCTACAACTTTAACCTTAATAGGCAATTTTTGTGCTGCAAGTTCCAAAGCTCTAACAGCTGTTGCTCTATCAAAATAGTCAAGTTCAAACAAGATTCTGTTTGGTTTTACTACAGATACCCAGTATTCTACGTTACCTTTACCTGAACCCATACGAGTTTCAGCAGGTTTTGCAGTAATCGGTTTATCCGGGAATATTTTAATCCAAACGTTACCGCCACGTTTGATTTCACGAGTCATTGCACGTCTTGCTGCTTCTATCTGACGGCTTGTAATCCAACCAGGTTCTACAGCTCTAAGAGCGTAACGACCAAATTCAAACTCAGTACCTCTTGTTTCAGTACCTTTCATTCTACCTTTCATCATCTTGCGGTATTTTGTCTTTTTTGGCATTAACATTATATTGTTCTCCTGTTATTTTCTATTTTATTTCTACAGGTCTGCGTTTTCCGCGTCTTCCGTTAAAACGTTCACCTGATGAATTTTTTGAGTCTTTTGATTTAATGTTCATGTCTGCTTTTTCACCAGGCATTAAGTTGCCTTTGAAAATCCAAACTTTTACACCAATCTTACCCATGATTGTGTCTGCTTCTGTGAAACCATAGTCAACATCAGCTCTGAGAGTCTGCAAAGGAATTCTTCCTTCTTTTGCCCATTCGCTTCTTGCAATTTCAGCTCCGCCTAAACGGCCTGATACCATAATTTTGATACCTTGAGCGCCAGCTCTCATTGTTCTTTGCATTGCTTGTTTCATTGCACGTCTGAATGCAATACGTTTTTCAAGCTGCTGTGCTACAGATTCAGCTACCAATAAAGCATCAACATCAATTCTAGATACTTCTACCACATTGATGATTACCGGTTTGCCTAAATATTTTGAAACTTCTGCTTTAAGTTCTTCAATACCTTGACCGCCTCTGCCTACTACAATACCAGGTTTTGCTGTTACAACTGTTATTGTTGTGCTTTGAGATTTTCTATCAATCAAGATGTTTGCAACACCAGCTGCATAAAGTTTCTTCTTGATAAACTTTCTGATTTTATCATCTTCTTTTACGTTATCAGCATAATCTTTTTTCTTTCCTGCAAACCATGTGCTTGTCCAAGATCTGATTATACCTACTCTAAATCCGGTTGGATGTGTTTTTTGTCCCATTTCCTTATTTCCTCTATTTTGCTGTATCACTTACTTTAATTGTGAGGTGAGATGTACGTTTGAGTCTCTTGTATATACGACCTTGTGCTCTTGGTTTACCTCTTTTGTACGTTACACTTTCATCCGCAAAAATTTCAGAAACTTTTAGGGAGTCAGCTCTTACACCTGCTTGTTCAAAAGCATTTGCAGCTGCTGCTTTTAAGTTCTTTTCAACTACTCTAGCTGCAAAGTATGGCATAAAACGTAACATATCAAGAGCGTCATTAACAGCTTTACCTCTTACTTCGTTGATTACTCTGCGAAGTTTTCTTGCTGTCATTTTTATGTTTGTTTGTCTTGCTTTAGCTTCCATTTTTATTTTCCTTATATTTTTAATTCTTAATCAAAAATCTTGTACAGACCTATTTTCTCTTTGCTGTCTTATCCGCTGCATGACCTCTGTAAAGTCTTGTCGGTGCAAATTCGCCCAGTTTGTGTCCAATCATTTGTTCTGTAACATATACTGGAACGTGTGTTTTGCCGTTGTGTACAGCAATTGTGTGTCCCAACATATCCGGAATAATCATGGATGCTCTTGACCAAGTTTTAACAACTTTATGTTCTGAATTTTCATTCATCTTGTTAATTTTCTTTTGAAGAGCTTCTTCTACGTATGGGC
>CANAXK010000221.1 GCA_947365485.1 uncultured bacterium | reverse complement strand
ATCAAGAGAAGATAAGCTTGAATACACTCAAAAAGCTAAATCAGTAACTGTTAAATTAAGATAGTTGATTTAAACAAGTTTAAAAAAAGAACTTCGGGACGCCGGAGTTCTTTTTTTTATTCTTATTTGTTAACATCTTCTTTTTTAACAGTTGGAGAGACGCCTTTCACAACAAAAGGCTTTGCAAAATAGATTGCGCTAATAAAATTCAAAACATTCCCTGCAATATTAAGCACCATTTTTGTGTTCTTCATTTTTTGCGGAAGCGCGCCTGAAATTCCGAGGAGCCCGAATCCGCCCATAATAAACAAATACGCTTTAAAAATCCCTCTTGGCACAGCAACGCAATCATTCACATCGTGCTGGTTTTTCACAGCGTCAGTAAGTTTGTCTATAAACTCGCGTTTAGGCGGGGTTTGGGTGTTATAAAAATTCGGCGTTGTCTGGATTTTTGAGATGTTCATGATGTTTATATTAAAACACGTAAAAAAATTTTTTGACAGGTTGTTTGAAATTTTTTTTCTTTGTGGTAAGATTTTTCTGTAGAGAAAATACGGGTGCGTGGCGCAGTTGGTAGCGCAGTTGACTCTTAATCAATTGGTCGTGGGTTCGAGTCCCACCACACCCACCATTTAAAACATAATAGTAGCAAGGGTTTTAGCCCTTGCTACTTTATTTTGATAATATTTTGAACATTACGTTAATATAAATAACCGATTTTTTCCCGCCATTGTTCAAAAAAACGAAATACTATGCTATCATTTTATCAAAGTATGCTAAAGGAGAGGGAAAATGCAGGTTTCAAAACGCTTGGTTGTAAAAAAAGAGATTCCTATCGATAATTCAAAAGACTTGATAAACTCAATGGATATTGCGCTTGCAGAATATCATTGCAGGAACAATAACTTTGATAGAGGCTTGGAAATCTACCGCGAAGTTATTCCGAATATTTTTGACGAGCCTGAAAGAATGCGCGTTGTTAACCAGTACATGAACTTTGCAACACAGTACGCACAAAAAATGGCGGCTGATAAAAAGTTTGTTGAAGCGATTGAGCTTTACCGCGATATCATGAAGTTTTCAGGATTCCCGATTAATATTTACAAAAATATCGGCCTTTGCATGAAACAAATCGGTAACGCAGATTTGGCAATCAAATTCCTAAAACGGTTTGAAGAAATTTCTCCTGACAAAGAAGATGTTTACGTTTATCTTGCTGACCTTACCTACACTGATATCAAGGACAACAAGAAGGCTATTGAATACTATGAAAAAGCGCTTGAAAAGAACAGAAACAACTATTCTATCTACAACATGCTCGGTCACCTGTATTCAACCTGCTATCAGGATAAGTTCAAAGAAAAACAAATTGAATACCTCACCCGCGCGTTTGAGCTTGCGCCTAATAACAGAATCGTTGTTAAGAACCTCGCTTACGTATATGGCAAATTTGACGAAGTAGCAAAAGCAGATGAATTTTATCAGAAGCTTATGTATTTGAACCCAACCCATTCGGATTTGCACGCATACGGCGCTTACCTTGTGCGTCACCAGCGCTTCTCAGAAGGTTTCAAATTCTTGCAGCACAGATTCCAGAAAGAGGATTTGAAGAATGTTTCGTTCCCGCCTCTTCTTACCAATAAAAAGAAAAGATGGAACATGAAGGTCGATATCAAGGACAAACACATTCTCGTGCACTTTGAACAAGGGTTTGGTGACTCAATTATGTTCGTAAGATTCCTTGACGATTTGAAAAAACGCTGCGCGAAAGTGTCGCTCATTGTTCAAAAACCGCTTATTTCGCTTTTTGAAGACTCAAAACTCGGGGTGGATATTTATTCAGAAGACCAGATTCCGACTATAAGCTATGATTACTATATCCCGATGATGGATTTGCCGATTGTGTGCGAAACGCAGCCTAACACGATTCCAAAATCACAGGGGTATTTAAAGGTTTCAAAACCAAAGATTAATGCATACAAAAAGCAGCACATCAATGACAATGATAAGATAAAAATCGGTATCGCTTATGAAGGTACTCTTGCTTCTAAAGAAACAGACCGTGATATCCCGCTTCATTACCTGTATCCGCTTATGCGCCTGCCAGATGTTGAGGTTTACAGCTTCCAGGTTGATGACCTGACGCGCCAGATGGACAGGATTCCGGAGGACACGCAACTAATCAGACTTGGACGTACTTTCAAGAACTGGGAAGATACGGCTTGCGCAATGAAGAACATGGACTTGATGGTTACAACCGATAACGGGGTTATGAACCTTGCCGGAGCACTTGGAGTTAAGACTTTCGGCCTGTTCAACAGAATTGTTGAGTGGCGCTGGTTTAAAACCGAAGGCGACGACATTGCATGGTATAAGAGCATCAAGCCGTTTCAGGCTCCGACTGCCGGCGCGTGGGAAGTTCCGGTACAGGCAGTGTTGGAAGAAGTTGACAAGATTAGATGCAAGAAAATCGCAGATAAGATTAAAGGGAAAATCTAGTATTCTTTAAATAATTTTGTTACCTCTAATGTAACACAATACTCATTGTGTTACATTATAC
>CANAXK010000220.1 GCA_947365485.1 uncultured bacterium | reverse complement strand
ACAATGAGTATTGTGTTACATTAGAGGTAACTTAAATAATTGAAACATTTGTTAATTCGTTCTAAAATATATACGAGGAGGCAGGATGTCAATTTGTATATTTCCGGGAACTTTTAACCCAATCCACGAGGCGCATGTCAAAATGGCTGAATTTGCACTCCAAAATTACGGGTTTGATAAAATCATACTCATCCCCTCATATATCCCGCCCCACAAAAATATTGACAAAACACTCGCGCAGCACAGATTAAATATGGTTAAACTCGCGGCTGATTCTAACCCTAATTTCGAAGTCTCCGATATCGAGTACAATGCAGAACAGGCTTCGTATTCGCTTATCACTGTCAAAAAAATAATCGAACAATATAATATTGAAGGCAAACTAAACTTCCTGATAGGCACAGATGCGTTTGAAAACCTGAAAAGCTGGTACAAGGTCGATGAATTGAAACAACTTGTGCATTTTATTGTATTCCCGAGATGCACAACTTTAGGTGATTTTAGCTACTACAAGGAAAACGGATACGATTTTGAGTTTGCGCCGATGGAATACATAAACATCTCATCAACCCTGATTCGCAACCATCAGGGTAAAAATATAGAAAAAGTGGAGGATTATATAAAAAAACATGGTTTGTACATCTCTTGAACATATTAAAAACTGGCTCGAAACAAACTTAACAAAAGAAAGGTTCGAGCACTCTCTTGGGACTGCCGAATGCGCGGCAGAACTTGCGGAAAAATTCGGGCTGGATAAAGACAAGGCCTATTTTACAGGGCTTATTCATGACTGCGCAAAATGCATGTCAAAAGACGAATCCTTAGAAATCATGAAAGACCTGAAACTCTGCGAGGGTGAGATTACAAACCCGAAAACATACCATGCTCCGGTCGGCGCATGCGTTGCTTGCAACGAGTTCGGGATAAATGATGAAGAAATCCTCTCTGCTATTCGCTGGCACACTCTTGGCAAAGCTGACATGAGCGATTTTGAAAAGATTATTTTTCTTGCTGATAAGATTGAGACCAGAACCCGGCCTTATGAAATCATTAACCCGATCAGGCAGGCGCTTAATGAAGAAAACGGGCTTGATAAAGCACTGCTTATCTGTTACAAGAATACAATTAAGAGCCTTGTGGATAGAGAGCTTAAAATATGCACAACCACTGTTGATATTTATAACAGCCTTTTGTAACGTTTTGGACTTAAGAGGAGATTAATAGTATAATTAAGTTATGAAAAAGAGATTAGCTGGATTATTAATAAGCTTGCTTATGGCAAATATAACACTTGCAGATACTCCGTTTCAGGGTCATGCTGAGTTTGACGATAACTTCACTCAAACCGACGATAAACTCTACACGGGAAAAACCGAAACTCTTGAGAAAAAAGACGTTATCGAAATGACCGTCTCCCAGGTTTTGGACGGCTCGTTCTCATTTGAGGGCGACGAATTTTTTGCAGAAGTAACAAGCGATGTTCTTGGCGATAAAGGTATTATTATCCCAAAAGGAACAGTAGCGCATGGCACAATTACCCAGACTAGTGAAGCAAAACGCCTGGGACGTGACGGGCATCTAAGCCTGAGCTTTGATTATCTTGTCACACCTGACGGGCGTGAAATCCCGATTGAAGGCAAGATGAGCACAAAGCTTCACCCGCTTAAAGCTGCAACAAAAATTGTTGCAACAGATATCGGATACACAGCTGTTGGCGGCGTTGCCGGCGGTCTCTTTGCGCTTCAGGCTCTTGGATTAGAAGCCGCAATCGCATCCCAAGGCTATACGGTTGCAGGCGGTGCTGCGCTTGGCGGTACAGTCGGGCTTGGCATGTCGCTTTACCGTAAGGGGAAAAATGTTTTAATTTCTCCTGGTGATGAAATAAAGGTTCGTATCATGTCCAATGTTGAGCTTCCAGTATACAGGGATGAAGCGCTCAAGCAGCATGAAATAAAGTACCCGGGCTTGGATATAAGAATTGCAAATATTCTCTACGACAAAGACCCGTTTGGAGAGGTTAACACGATTACGCTTTCGCTCTCCATCTCAAACATGTCTAAAAAATCGTTTTCGGGCATGGACTTGGCGCTTGTAAATGATTATAATTCTGTGTTCAACCCGTCAATATTCGGGGATACAAAGCTTCTGTTTTCTCAGCTTAAACCTGGTGATAGGTATGCAGGCAAAATCTCGTTTGCCGTGCACAACGTTAAGCAGTCTTACTGGCTCGTTGTGAACGACAGAGCTGCAAACAAGCCGATTGCCAAAATTTCGCTTGACAATGCTTACAAAAACGTATCCAATGACGTTAAGAAGCGCAACGACAAGATGAAAAAAGGCAAAAAGAATTATTATAAAGAAGAAGACCCATTTGATTTATAAATTATTAATCAAGGTCGTAATTCAGCATAGATACAACTTTCACACCATTGTTTTCGATTTTTTCTCTGCCTTTGAGCGGGTCAAGCTCTATTATGAACGCTGAAGCAACAACTTCTGCGCCAACCTTTTTCACAAGATTGCAAGCCGCAACCGCTGTTCCGCCTGTTGCAAGCAAATCATC
>CANAXK010000219.1 GCA_947365485.1 uncultured bacterium | reverse complement strand
TGGATTTCAGCGCCGAGTACCCGTAATTTATCTACGTATTTAGAATCTGCTATATCCGAGCCAGAAACAGTATGTCCGTCTTCAAGCAAGTATTTTGCCAGACCGCTCATCCCTATTCCACCGATTGCTATAAAATGATATCTTCCCATAACCTCTCCAATTCTTGAGATTATTATATTATAAAGGAAAGGCTATTTACAAGTGGGCTAAACGATTTAATGCTAATAACATTTTCTCCGAAGAAAAATCCAGATTCGAGCTTACATGATGTACTGCATAAAAGGTCGGGTCAAACAAAGGCTGTTTGAGCTTCAACGCATTAGACAAAACCGTTGAAACAAGCCCGATTAGTTTTCCCACCCAGAGCGGTAAATACAGGTTTTTGTAATTCTTTTCAGGAAAATACCTTCTTGCAACCGCCCTGTAATACTCGTCAATCGTAGTTTTTTCAGGGTCAATAATAGTAATTGCCTGATTATCAAACTCATCACACCCACTCACAGCCACAATAGTAAGCGCAACATTTTTGACATTGGCAAGCGGCCAGCGGTTTTTGCCCTTCCATTTGCCAAAATGCACTATAAACGGCGAAGTCTCAAGAAAATCAACTACCCGTTTTTCAAGCGTCTTATCCCCCTCACCCCAAACAGCAGCAGGCCGAATTATAACATAGCGCTCTGCGTTTTCCCGAAGCCAGTTCTCTGACAGAATCTTGTATTTGGGATAAGGATTCTTAGGATACTCAACCAGCGGCGTATTTTCATCTGCGTTTATAAAATCCTTTATGCCGTATACATCGCTTGATGATACATAAACTAATTTCTCTTTAGGGAGTCTGGACAGATGTTTTACTGGCTCGAAATTAATCTTCCGAAACATTTTATCTGCTCCGATATCAGAAGCAATCCCCGCAACATGGGCAACAACATCAACATCTAGCCCGTTAAAGCAAGTTTCATCAGCCACGTCGCCATAAATTATTTCTACGTTGTCCAAGTTAACAAGCTCATCCGGAACATTTTTATGCACAAGAGCATAGACTTTCCAGCCATGTTCTACGTAAGCCTTTACAACATTCAGGCCAATGAACCCTGCTGCGCCTGTTACAAGCACAGTTTTACTACTTGATAATTCCATATTCCTTACCAAGTTCGGAAATTATTGCAACTGCTCTATCAATCTGGTCGAAAGTCAGGTCTTTCATTGTGCAGAGTCTCAAGCGGCATTCTTTTCTTCTTACCGCTGGATAAGTAACAATATTAACGTAAACCCCTCTTCTCCTTAGTTTTTCATAAATCTCGAATAAAACAGGCTCGCTGTAAATCATAACCGGAACAACAGCTGACTGTGAATGCCCAATATCAAACCCTTGTTCTTTGAGTTTTTGTTTAAGGTACTCTGTGTTTTCCCAGAGCTGTTTGCGCCCTGCATTATCAGTTTCAAGGAGTTTAAACACTTCGTTTAGCCCGCCTGCAACAGAAGCAGGAAGTGCTGTTGAAAAGAAATAGCTTCTTGCATAAAGTCTTAAATACTGGATAACTTTCTTAGAGGCAGCGCAGTACCCGCCCAAACCGCCCGGGCCTTTACTTAGCATACCGACATGCAAATCAATCTTATCCATAACCCCAAAGTGTTCAGCCGTACCTCTTCCTGTTGGGCCTACAATTCCGACTCCGTGAGCGTCATCAACCATAATTCTGCAATTGTATTTTTCTGCAAGTTCAACAATCTTATCAAGAGGTGCCATATCACCATCCATTGAGAACACACCGTCTGTGATAATCAGTCTGCCGGTCTTTTCTTCCGGAAGACGAGAAAGTATACGCTCAAGACCTTTCATATCTCTGTGCGGATAAACTTTTATTTCTGCACCGGACAAAACGCAGCCGTCGAAGATTGAAGCATGGTTCGCAGCGTCGTTTATAATTACATCGTTTTTGCCGCAAATAGAGGAAACAATCCCCACGTTAGCCCCGTAGCCACTCGGAAACACAATGGAATCTTCTGCGCCGTAGAAATTTGCAATCCTGCCTTCAAGCTCTTTATGGATATCTGTAATCCCTGCGTAATTAGAAACAGCGCCCATACCGTAACCAAACTGCTCAAGCGCTTTTCTCGCGCCTTCCATGACCTGCGGCTGGGTAGAGAGATTCAGGTAAGAATTTGAACCCAGCATAATAACATGGTGAATTTGCCCATCCTTTTCCCTGATATCGGATTCCGGCTGAACCTTGTTCATAGTTACCATACCCAGAGCCTCGTTGCCCGTCATAATTCCGCTTGAAAGCACTTCGTTCAGTCTCACGGTCTTATCAAGAAGGTCTTCGCCTTCAAGGGTGTCAACAAAGTTCTCAAACTTTAGATTCATGTATTCTTGTTTTTCAATCTCTAGCACAATAATCTCTCCGTAGTATAATTTCCTCACCTTATATATTAATATAAGAGCATTCGTTTTTCAGGTTTGTTACAGGAAATTGTTACAAAAAAGATATGTGCGGTCTATAGCTGATAGGGTAATATTCAAGAACAAAAAAATCTGCGCTTGGCGCGATTCGATACAAAGCGGGAGCGAGACCTTAAAAAGGGGACTCTCTAGCTGGTGAGATATAATAATGCTTGCGATTGA
>CANAXK010000218.1 GCA_947365485.1 uncultured bacterium | reverse complement strand
CTCCTTCGGAAAATATATTGAAGCTTTTTTGTATAATTATATTATTATAGATATATGAGCAAAAATATTTCAACAAAATTAACGGAACGAGAATTTGATATATTGTATCTGCTAACAACCGGATACAGCAATCAGGAAATAGGCACAGAGCTGGAAATCTCCAAGCACACGGTAAAAGCGCATGTGGAAAGCATTTACAGAAAGTTTGGGGTACACAACAAGGTGCAGGCTACAATCTACGCGATTTACCACAAGGTTATAGACATTGAGGAGCTCAAAACTTCATTGCCAGCCCCGCCTCCTGCGGAGTGTATTGAGCCAGAAACTCCAGAACCTCTGCCGGTGTAGAGGCAATATAATACAGGTCTCTGGTTTGAGCTTTTGCAAAATTTCCCCTGATAATCGTTTCAAAGAATCGGATTAAATCATCATAGAACCCTTTTGTATTGAGAATCACAATTGGCTTGCTGTTGTAGCCAAGCTGTTTTTGCACAATCATTTCGGATATTTCTTCCAGCGTGCCGAATCCGCCTGCAATCGCAACAACAGCGTCTGAGAGTTCGTCCATTTTGGCTTTGCGCTCCCTCATGCCGGAGGTCAGATAAAACTCGTCGCAGTCTTCTCTGTTTCCGACCCCGAAATCATAAAGCCTTTCCGGCATAACAGCGATTACCTTCCCGCCATTATCTTTCACGCCCTTAGCGCAGGAGTACATCATCCCGAGTCTGCTTCCCCCGTAGACGATATTCATGCCGGACTTGCCAAGGAGTGCGCCGAGTTCTGACGCGTCTTTGTAGAATACGTCATCAAGATAGTCGGAGGAAGATGCGAAAACACAAACATTCTTAAGCATTAAAAGCTGCCTCCGATTAAGTAGTAGTTTGAGCAGCACAGTCCGGTGCCGTCTTTTGAACATTCTTGTTTTTGGATAGTAATAGCGTCGTTTTTGCAGAACGGCTCAAACCTGTCGGAGTAAATATTCAGTCCGAACACATCTTTGCCCCACGTATTAGGGCCGACAGAGCCGTTAACGTCATACATAAGCAGTCCCTGCAAATCGCCTTGAGGTTGGTCAAACATTTTTACAGAGACAACCGAATTTCCCTGTGTGAGTTTGTAGTCATCAAACCTGTAGGTGCTATTCGGGAATGTGCCGTTAAGGAAAAGGATTTTGTAAGGCTCAACATCGCTTTTGATTTCGCCCGCCATAGTCATCTTGAAGGCTTCTTTGAAATCGAAGTCTTTGTTTTCTTTTTGTGTGTTTATAGAGTAGAAAATATTTGCGAAATCAGACTGCACATTTCTCCACCTAGAAGTGTTTTTTGCCTGCATTGTATCGTCGAGCGAAAGAGGCGCCACAAGAAACGCAACAATCAAAAATATTACAAATAATATTGAGACCTCAACTATAGTGAATCCTTTTTTCATATTACCTCTTTTTCTGTGTTCCTCAGGAGTGCCAAACAATTTCCCAGCTGCCTCCTACCCGTTTGCCAAATCCAGATGTTTCTTCTCATCAACAAGCTTATCGTAAATCCACTCCGGCACAAAGTTCTTGCCCAGAATAATCTGGCCGTTCATGATATTCGGAGCGTGGAAATCAGACCCGCCTGTTACGATTAAACCCAGATTCTCTGCCATAGAAGAGAAGTACTCGACAATCGCAGGAGAGTGTTTTCTGTGATAAGCTTCAATTCCCCTAAGCCCACAGTTCATCAAGTCCTTAATCAGTTTTTCTGCGATATCAATATCATAAGGGTGCGCAATTACTGGAATCCCGCCAGAATCATAAATAACTTCCACAGCATCAAACGGTGACACGGTTTTTCTCTCCACATAAACCGGAGAAGCTCTGTGGATATATTTGCTATAAGCTTCCATCACATTGCTTGTACCCCCGGCATTTGTTATCGCCTTTGCAATGTGTGGGCGCCCGATACTTCCGTTTTCTGCAACCATGTTTTTCACGTCTTCGTAAGCAATCTTAATCCCCTCTTTTTTCGCAAGCAGATGCAGAATTTCCTTAGTCTGCTTAACACGCGCCTGTTGCTGGGTCTTAAGAAGGGCTTTGAAGTCGCTTCTGTTTACATCAGGAAAATACCCGAGGATATGGACTTCGTAATCCTTATAAAGAGTATTGACTTCGATTCCCTGAATAATCTTGAAATCAGACTCTTTAGTTTTGAGGTATTCTTGCGCCACGTTATAAGAAAGCACGTTATCGTGGTCTGTGAGTGCAATCACCTGCAAGCCCGCATCAAGAGCCAGGTCTACAATTTTTTCCGGCGAAAAAACGCCGTCTGAATAATAAGTGTGTATGTGGTAATCACCCCTCATGACACACCCCGCATTCTATCCACCTTTTTCAAAGGCTGCCTCGCTTTCATTTTTACTATTATCTACTAATAAATTAATTCTTTTTATCTGGGTTGATTTTGTCCTGTCAATCAGAACTTCAACACCGTTAATCTGCGCAACCGGAGTCTCGGCAATCTCGTAGCGTTCCGGAAGGCTTGTTGAAAGCCGCTTGAGAGAAGTCGCAAACTCCATGCCGATAACGCTTTCTTCTGCGCCGCAAAAACCTGCGTCAGTTATATACGCCATTCCGTTGTAAATCTTCTCATCCGCAGTCTGCACATGCGTGTGCGTTCCGAAGAATCCTTTTATAAGCGCGTTTTCTTCATTATTAAACTCTTTTGCGAGGTATTTTG
>CANAXK010000217.1 GCA_947365485.1 uncultured bacterium | reverse complement strand
TTTGTTCTAAAAAATATTCACGAAGGCTATCTTGTAGGCGGCTCCCTAAGAGACTTTTTTATAGGACAAACCACCTGCGACCGGGATATTACGATAAAAAACGCAGATTTGTTTGCCCAAAAACTCGCAGAAGAATTTGACGGAACACTTGTAACACTTGATCCAGAAAACAAAATCTACCGGGTTGTTTTGAATGACAAAATAAATTACCTTGACATATCCGAGATGCAAGGGATTTGCATTGAAGACGACCTGAAGCGCCGCGATTTTACGATAAACGCGATCGCCTATAACCTTGCAGACGATTCGTTTCTAGACACAACAGGCGGGCTCAAAGATTTGGAATCAAAGATTCTTCGCCACATCAAGGACGAGAATTTTGAAGACGACCCGCTTCGGATACTAAGAGCGTTCAGATTTTACGCAGTGACCGGATTTGAGATGACTCCGGAGCTTGAAATTGCTCTAAAAAAGTACCTTCACCTAGCGCTAAACCCTTCTCCAGAGCGGATTAGCTACGAGATTCTTAAGCTATTTGGCGGGAAATACGCATCTAAATCGCTTCTTAAAATGGACGAAATCGGGCTTCTGGAGAAGATTTTCCCTATCATAAAGGAAATGAAGCAGGTGCCTCCGAACACTCATCACCATTTAGGGCTGTTTTATCATGTAGTTGAGACTGTTAGGCAGATTGAGATTATTTACGAGGGGCTTGAAGGTGAAGAAAAAGAGCACCTCGACAGTGTTGATTTCGGAGGGTTTCCTAGAATCAATCATTTAAAGCTTACAGGTTTCTTGCACGATATCGGCAAGTTTTCAACCTGGACAATTGAAGAAAGCGGCAGGCACCGGTTTATCAAGCATGATGATGTGGGCTCAAAGATGGTTGTTCCGATTCTCAAGCAGATGAAATTTTCTAAAAAACAGATAGAGTACATTTCCTGTCTCATCAAAAACCACATTTACCCATCAAACGTAATAGTTGCACCGGATTTGAACGAAAAAGTAATGATGAGATATGTTCGTAAAATGGAAAACAATGTGATTGACAACATAGTGCTTGCAAAGGCTGACCGGCTTTCTGCGCGTGGGGTTGACGTAACGCAGCAAATGGTTGACGCCAATTTGAACGGCTTAAGCACGCTTCTTCAATTTTATCTGGAGAAAAAATCCAGCCTCAAACCGCTGCCAAAGCTTCTTGACGGCAAAGAGATTATGGACTTGAAGGGCATAAAGCAGTCTCCGGAGCTTGGAAAGATAATAAAATCGCTACAGGAGGCTCAGCTCAACGGCGAGGTTAACACCAGAGAAGAGGCTGTTAGCTATGTTTTATCTCTAGTACCCTAGCAAATCCCCGAGGGCTTTTTCGATACGGTCAGCATTATTAACGCCGCCGTCATTCACAGCTGTGCATTCTTTGATATACATATCGGTGCGTTTTTTAAACACGTTTATTTTGTCTTGCGGAATATTCTTTTTCTGCGCGTACTCAATATAGTTATTGGTGAGGAATGTTAAGTATTCGCGCTTTTTATCAAGTGAGAGCGCCTTGTTATTCAAAATTCCCTGAAACAGGGTCTCATCGCGCAAGCCATTGACCTTAAGCTTTTTGTGGTTAACCAAAAACTTGCCGATTAGTTTTCGCTCATCCAGAGTCGCAGCGGTTTCGCCTTTGGTTTTTGCAAGCATCTGGTATTTTGTGCACACATCACGCACATTAACTCTGTAGATACTGTTTTTAATCAGGTTATCAATCTTCTGGGTGTCACTCCCATTAAGTTCGTTAAACAAATCATAAGCAAGAAATTCGTTATAGGAATAAGAGCCCTTCACCCCTTTGCTTCTCAATGTTTGTTCAATATGACCAGTCTGTTTTGTAAAAGCAGGATTGTCTTTTATAGCAGCAACAAGGCTCTGACCGGTTTGCTTTTTATAGAGTTCTGCGACCTTATTAAGTTGTGGCCCTGTCATATTTTCGCACTCAAGCATAAGGGTTTTGACATCTTTGTTTTTAATAGCTTTCACTATTGTATTATTGATTTCAGCCGGAGTTTTAGGAGTTTGTTCGCTTTCCTGAACTCCGTAGTTTGCGCTGTTCCAGATACTTCCGGAAGAAGAAGCGGCTGCCTGTGCAGAGTTTTGCGCAGGTGCAGAATAGTTAAAGATTTCCTGTTTTGAGATTCTTACCATAAATTTTCCTTATATATATAAAGTAGCATTAATTAAGATTATTGATTAGTTTTTCATAAAAGTTTACATTTATAAATAAAACAAAAAGGCTGTCCCATCGGGACAGCCTTTTCATATTTAAAATTGAGCTTAAGCTTCAACAGGAGCTTCTTCAGCCGGAGCTGCTGCTTCCTCAGCTGCTTTTGCAGCTTCTTCTGCTTTTCTTGCTTCTTCTTCAGCCTTTTTAGCCTGAGCTTTTTTAGAAAGCTTAACTGTTTCAGACTTTTTGTAGTTCAAAGAACCGTCTTCGTTGCAGTTAGCAATAAGGTACTTAACTGTATCTGTAGGTTGAGCACCTTTTACAATCCAAGCTTCTGCTGCTGCTTTGTTGAGCTTCATTTCTTTTGTCTTAGGGTTGTAGTAACCTAATTCTTCAACCGGTTTACCTTCACGTTTTGTTGTTGAATTAATAACAATAACTCTGTATGTTGGAGCTTTCTTAGCACCTAATCTTTTCAATCTGATTTTTAACATTGTCGTTTCCTTCTTTTTAGTAACTTGCGGAGTAATTAAACTTGACTCTACTTACTCCCTA
>CANAXK010000216.1 GCA_947365485.1 uncultured bacterium | reverse complement strand
AGCCAGTGTGAAGCTCAATAAACGGCGCTCCGGTCTTTGAGACTGCTGAAATCTGGTGCACATCAGGGTCGATAAAGAAACTCACCTCAATATTTTTTTCTAAAAGCGGCTTTGTAAACTCAATTGCCCAATCTAACTGGCCTTCAACATCAAGCCCGCCTTCGGTTGTGACTTCCTGCCTCTTTTCCGGCACGATACATACCGCATGAGGTCTTATGCGAAGCGCAATCTCCTGCATTTCTTTTGTCATTGCCATCTCAAGGTTAAGTCTAACTCGCGGAAGCATTCTAATCGCTTCCACATCAGCGTCTTTGATGTGGCGTCTGTCTTCTCTAAGATGGGTGGTGATTGAAGCAACCTGACATTCCTTGCAGATTCTTGCAGCTGTAAGAACATCCGGTTCAAGCCCGCCTCTTGCGTTTCTTAATGTCGCAACATGGTCTATATTTACACCTAATAACATTATTTACTCCTTAATTGTTTATTCTTATTCAATTTTAATAAAGCCGTGTAGGTTGGCAGTATCGTAATATCATTATCCGCCGATTTTGCCGCATAATCAACAGCTTTGTTAATCTCTGGAATAATTTTTATATTGCTTATTCCAGCATACTTAAGTCTTAGTGCCATGTCATTTGCACGGATTCCGGAAACAACAATTTCCTGTTTTGCATCTTTCAAAAATTCAAATTCAGCATCCCAGAGCCATGAAACATCGCGCCCGTCTGCATAATTGTCGTTTATGATAATCAGTATTTTTGAATCCAAATCAACCGTCTTCAAAACCTCATTTGCACCAATCGGATTCTTGATAAGCTGTATTAACACTTTTTTCCCTTTGATTGATTTGACTTCGCTTCTTCCAAAAGCAACCTTAAAAGACGCAAGGTTTGATTCTATGTCCATTATTCCTGCCTCTAAACACAAAGCTATTGCAGCAAGCGCGTTGTATGCATTAAACAGCCCCACAAGCGGGATTTCGTAGCTTTTGTCATCCAGAGTTATAACAGAGTGGTCTTTATAGAGCATGACATCTGCTTTGTACTTGGCTTCTGGTCGTCTGTATCCGCAATCGCAGTAATAATGTCCTTGCTGTGCAAAGAATTTCTTTTCATATTTCAAGGGCTTACCGCATGGGCAGTTAAATACTTCTTCTGTTGAAGAAGCTGCCTTCAGGCTTTCGTCTGCATAATAAACATTTTCCACTCCGTAGTAGATTTTTTCTTTGCCTTCAAAGCTTGCAACGAGCGGGTCGTCAGCGTTCAAAACTAGTTTAAGTTCAGGCTTTTTATCGATACCGTTTTGAATAAGCCGTTTTGTTGCAGCGAGTTCGCCGTATCTGTCGAGCTGGTCTCTGAAAAGGTTTGTTACAACAAGGTAATCAGCCTCAAATTGGTCATAGATTTTTGCAAGGTAGGCTTCATCGGATTCAATAACAGAGAAGTCTGCGTGTTTGAGTGAAACAGCAAGTGCGTTTACCACTCCGGTTAGCATGTTTGCGCCCATTGAGTTATTAATAACTGTTTTCCCGCTTTTTGTTATTAAGTGCGAAATTAGACCCGAAGTGGTTGTTTTGCCGTTTGTTCCGGTAACGTTTATTTTCACATCGATATATTTATTGCAGCGTTTCAAAAAATCAGGGCAGATTTTCAGCACGAGCATGCCAATTACAGATGTGCCTGATGAGAGTTTTGTAATACGGATTATGTGATACAAAAGTTTTGCCGTAAAGAGTGCAACATAAAACCTAATCTTTCCCAAGAAATAATCCTCCGAGTGTATTTTAATTTTTAACATAATAAAATATAATCATATAATAATACAAATACGAACGGATAAATATGGTTTTCACAATTCTTATTTTAATAGTTTTCATTGCAGAGCTCATTATTGCCTGTACAATTATTCTCAACCTTTTAAAACTTGACAGATTTTTTCTTGAATCCAGTGCTTTTTTAGATGAAGCAAAGCCCAAGATTCAGGAGATTAGTGTGCTATCAAGAGAAGTCTCTGCTCAAATAGCTGAGCTTACGCCAATCTGGGTAGGCAATGTTAAGAGAGCCGGAAATAAATTAGTCCAAAATCAGCTTGAGAGTCTAATGTCAGGAATCTTGCTTTGGTCTATAAATATAAGAGTAATAAGAAAACTTAGAAGGAACAAGTTTTTGCAATCAGTCTGGAAGGGTTTATCCCTTCTCCAAAGTGTGATATAATCAGAACATATAATCTAAGAAAGAGGTATATTATGAGCAAAGAGAAATCTTCTATCGGCTTCGGAGTTGGTCTTCTGGCCGGTGTTGTTGGTGGAATTGTTGCGGGTATTCTTTATGCGCCTTGTCCTGGTTCAGAGATGAGAGAAAAGGTTAAAGAAACTGTCTGTGATTTAGCAGAAAAGCATTCTCCGGCTGTTAATGAAGCAAAGAAACAGGCTCTTGAGTCTATTGATTTGTTAAGATACAAGCTTGAAAAACAGTACAAGAAATTCGGGAACATGCTTAAATCAAAAAAAATGAGAAAAGCTAAAGAGCTTGAAGATATTTCAGACTACGATTTTAACTAGGGTAAGGAGTAATTGATGGAAACAACACATCTATATCAGAGTTTGACTTTTTTGGCTTACGCAACCGGCGTTATTGTGATAATTGTCGGAGTTATGCTTGTAAAAGTATTATTTGATTTATCAAAGCTGGCTAAAAATGTTGACGAGACTGCTACAATCATAAAGACGGAGCTTGTTCCGACTTTGCAGAATATTAACAAGTCTGTAGAGATTGTAAGC
>CANAXK010000215.1 GCA_947365485.1 uncultured bacterium | reverse complement strand
TAAAATTTACCCCTCTGATACTGGCAAAACCCTGAAAGAGCGCACTGTTTTAACTGCGCGCGGAGTTGTTTGCGAGCTGCTCTGTGCGCTTCGGGAAGACATAATTATCCCGCTCCAACAGAGAGAAGACAAGTCAAGCTACTACTCGCATCCGGAGGGGCTGGAATTGGATTTTTCAGAAAGCGCAGAATCCAATTGTGCGCTTATAAGAGCCTGTTATCCTTGGTGTGAAGCTTATTTTTACCATAATTCTGTTTGTCTTGCACCTGATGTGCATTCATTAGAAGTGGTTCCGAATGAAGCATCATTTGAGGAAGCCGGAACAATTGTAAGTAGGGATTATAAAACCCGCACAATAGCTGTACTGTGCGGGAATAATAAAGTTTTAAAGATGAGGGTCTCGCTATACAACAAGTTAGACCGTCCGTTTACTGAAAATTACATCAAGCGCGAGCTAAATTCCGGCATGGTATTATAATTTAGCCAGCTTCTTTCTTGTCTTCGTCTTCTGTTGTTGAATCAGCAGCGTTTTTCAGGTAAACTTTGCCGAGTTTATCAGTTGGCTCAACAGAACCATACGCACTCACATTAAAAGTAAACTGGTCCGGCTTTTTCTGGCTTGATGAGTAAGTTGTGTTAGGCCCTTCTGTGCCATTCAAGTCCACCTTTATCTTAATAATTTCATCTTCATCAGCAGATGCGTTGAACTTTATTTCCCAGCTTACACCGTCAAGAGTATTAAATGTACATTTGCTGCCACTGCAGGATAAAGTGTCCTCATCAGCTCTCAAGTTTTGAACAAGCACCCTTGCGTACTTCTGTGAAGCTGACCATGATGACATTTTGCTATACGGAAGCGAAGTTGGTTTATCAGTACATGCAAGCCCAAGGCACATTGGTTCGCCCAGCAAGCTTGAATTACTAGTGTCATCTGACGTGTAGTACTTCGCCCAGTAGATAGTAGAATCTTCCAGAACGGCCTCATTAATAGTTGCAATAGAATTATAGATATTAATATACTTAATTTTAGTATCGTCCGGCTTCAAATTCATAAGTGTCGGGAGTGTCATGGCTGCCAAAACACCCACTATACCAAGCGTAATCAATAGTTCCGCTATTGTAAAACCTTTTTTCAACATTTGCTCTCCTCTTTTTAAAAATTACAGTATGATTATAGCATTTTAAAATGTAAATTTTTGTAACAAAATTTCTCCAAAATCTAAAGTTTTTAAAAATTGTGCCGTAAATACTCATATAGGGAAAAATTTTTATAAAGGAGCAAATAAATGTCAAACGATGTATCAAGAGTTTATCAATTTTTAGCAAAGCAGGAAGATTGGGTTACAAAAGCAGACAAATCAGGTGACGGCGCTATCACAAAGAGTGAGTTTCGTCAGTTTATGGAAGCAAACTTTGAATGGGACGGTGAAACAACCGATGCCGGTAAAAACGACCTTATCAACAGCTTCTGGAAAACTATTGATACAAATAAAAACACAACAAAAATCAAGGGCACCAATGTAAAAAACAACAACGCGCTTGATAAAAACGAGCAAGCTGCAATGGAAAATCGTATCAAGATGTACGAAACATTCAACGAATTTAATTCCCAGATTACCTGCCCAACAATCATTGCTTCAACTTCTGAATGGAAAAACTCTGTATCAGCAGGGCTTTCAGCTCTTGTTGAAAAAGCAATTAAAGATGGCAAGACTCCTGATGAGCTAACTGCTATATTAGAAGAAGCTGCTCCTGGAATCCAGAATAAAGCGACAGCAGACTACTGCGCAGTAGAATACCTAAGTTCTACAATGAAAGAAATTGTAAACGAGTACGGATATGCTTACGGTTCAGACAACACGCTTCAAGGAATGTTAAACACATACATCAAATCATTGACAGGCGATGAAAACGGTGCTTCAATCAAAGAAACAGTAACAGGAATCGTAGACGCTTACCTTGCAACAGCGGGATTAAAAGAAGACAACGCAGTTGATTTATCAGATTACGGTTACACTGCAACAGAAGAATCTGCGCTTAACGACTTGCAGCAATGTATACTTAAAAAGACACTTGAAACAAACCTGGCTGAGCTCAAGAACGAAGCTGACTATGCAAACTACAGCGACCTTTATGACAAAGCAATAAATGAATACATTTCAAACACAGTTGCAAATACAAAGCAGGGTGATTTGGAAGCAGCCAAGGGTTATGGCATTGAAGAGTTTAAGGCAACAAAATCTTTCAAGGACATTGAAACAACAATTAGTGTAAAAAACACCTTGATTGGAGATGAATTGCACGACGCAGTATCATCACGCATTAGCGGTTCAGTAGCTGATATCATCCAAAAAGACGGCAGATACTTAAAGGTATTTGCAGACATTCAGGAGCAGGCAACCAAAAAAGCTTTAGCAGGAGAATTTGACTCAAACGGTGAATTTGACGCATCAAAGCTTGTTGACTGGGCTGTAAATCAAATTGAAAACAGAATTGCTGAATTTTATCCAAATGGGCTCGGTGATATGAACCTTGAAGATTTGAACACAATGTATGACAAGCTTGCAGCGGCAGCGTTGAAGGAGCCGGATAACGATAAATCATTGGCACAAACACGTGACGCAGCTATTCAATACTGCAAAGCATTAAGCGCAAAAGGCACTCTAATGAAAGAAGCTGTCAAGACTGCATTCAATGGCGAAAACTACGCTACAGCAATTAATAAAATGTATCCAAGCCAGATTGATGAGGTTATTGGAGAGCTCAAAGAAAAAGCCTTAGAAATCG
>CANAXK010000214.1 GCA_947365485.1 uncultured bacterium | reverse complement strand
GCACCAACCATGTGAACATCTTTCTTGTTAACCCCGATTACGAAGTTTTTCATGTCCTTAACTGTTTCATCAGCAACAACCGTAACAGAGAATCCGTTGTATTCCTTCAAGCCGTTTGGCCCAATGAATCCTTTTTCTGAATCAAAGCCGTTGAGTGACATCATATCTTCGATTTCACCCGCTGTTGCGATTCTGATATCGATTCCGCCAACTGCGTTCATTAGTTTTGTTTCTTCAACAGCCTTGTCCCCTCTTATAAGTGCAAGCACCGGCTTTTTATCAACAATGTAAACAAGGGTTTTAACAATTAGGCTTGCCGGAATGTTTAAGAATGAACACAACTCCTCGATTGAGTGGGTTGAAGGTGTGTCAACGATTTCAGATTTTGCCCAGTCGCCAACAATCTTAGCTTCAGGAAGCTTTGATACAGCATGGTTAGAGTTTGCAGAGTAGTCGCATTCGCAATAAAACACGTCGTTTTCACCTGCGTCAGTGTCTGTGATTACCATAAACTCATGGCTCACGCTTCCGCCGATTGCACCTGAATCAGACTGAACCATTTTTGTATTAAGCCCGCAGCGTTTGAAGATTCTTGTGTAAGCCTTTGCCATGTTTTCGTACTCTTTTTCAAGACCTTCCTGATTTGTGTCAAAAGAGTAAGCGTCCTTCATGATAAACTCACGACCTCTTAAAAGCCCGAAGCGCGGTCTAACTTCGTCACGGAATTTTGATTGAATCTGGTAAAGATTCACTGGCAATTGTTTGTAAGACTTCAAGCCGTCACGTGCGATTGAAGTATTGATTTCTTCATGCGTTGGTCCAAGGCACATTTCGCGGTTGTGTCTGTCTCTCAAGCGCATGAGTTCTTTGCCGTATACTTCCCAGCGTCCTGATTCTTCCCAGAGTTCTTTTGGCTGGACAAACGGCATGAGAAGTTCCTGCGCTCCTGCTGAATCCATTTCTTCTCTTACAATGTTTTCAACTTTCTTCAAAACTCTCCACATTAGCGGAAGGTAGTTATACACCCCGCTGGTGAGTTTTCTGATATAGCCTGCTCTTACAAGCATTTTATGAGAAATAACTTCCGCGTCTGACGGAAATTCTCTCAAAGTCTGAACAAACAATTTTGACATTTTCATAATTTGCATTCCCCTATGTTTAACAAAAAGATTTTAGCATGAACATGCCAAAATTACCCGATAAAGTTATTGCGCAAAAAAAAATAGTGTGGTAAAATTTTTAATACGAAAGGGGTGACTATGTTAGTTTCTGCAATTTCCGTTAAAAACACTAATGGCTACAATATGAGCAATAATATGCCTTTTTACAATAGCCGGAGTAACGAAACAATTGGAGATACTGCATTCAATTCCTTAACCCCTTATACCAGCAAAAAGGCTGTACCAGCTGAAAAGCTTCCTGTTGTTTTTGACAACATTAATGAATGGCAAAATTTCTGCCATAAACAGATTCTGGGCGGCAAGCTCAATGTAATTGCTTAAGTTTTATGAAAAAGAGTTTAGTTTTAGGTTTTTTTGACGGCGTGCATATTGCACATCAGGCTGTGATACAATCCGCACTTGATATCTCAAAAAATTGTACCTTAATAACCTTCAAAGAATCACCCGCAAAGTATTTTAACAAACCATACGGGTACATACTCTCGCGCCATGACTCCATAGAAAAAATTAAATCACTCGGTATCACCGAAATCATTGAACTTGATTTTAGCAGGATTGCAAACATGAGCGCAGAAGAGTATCTGGAATTTGTTATCCAAAAATTTGCTCCGGTCTCAATCTCAACAGGGTTTAACCATACTTTTGGCCGCCAAAAGGGCGGGAATCCTGAATTTCTCGCCAGAAATCAAGAAAAATACGGCTACAAATACATTTGTACACCTGAACAAACCTTTGAAGGCGAAGTTGTAAGCTCCACAGCCATAAAAGGGCATCTTAAATCAGGCGGGGTTGAAAAAGCTAACAGCATGCTCGGAAGTAATTTTATTCTCGAAGGTGAAGTGGTTCACGGAGCCCAAATAGGACGCACAATCGGGTTTCCGACCGCAAATATAGAATACCCCTCTGAAATTATAAGAATCCCTTACGGAGTCTACAAAGTCCGGCTGGGAGACAAAACAGGGCTTCTCAACTGGGGAATGAAGCCAACCGTAAACAACACTTTGACTCCGGTTGCAGAAGTGCATATCCTGGATTTTGAAGGCGACTTGTACGGCAAGAACCTGAGGTTTGAAGTATTAAAACATATTCGGCCGGAAAAGAAATTCAGCGGGCTTAATGAATTAAAACAACAGATTAATATGGATATTGAGGCATGCTTAAAGTAGTTATAATCGGCTATGGAGAAATGTTTACCAATCTTATTGCAGGGGCGCTTGATGCAAACTGCGAAATCGCTGGTGTGTTTCGCAAGGAAATGATAAAATATCCGCCCTTTCTAAGGCGCCTCAAAGACGTTTTTAACCCGTCTCTGGAGCATAACTATATAAAAAGCTACAACCTTCCGGAAATCGAAGCCAGAAGCGTAAACAGTCCGGAATTTAGAAAAGCGCTTCTAAAACTCAATCCGGACATAATTCTTGTTGGCTCATGGTGCGAAAAGATATCAAAAGAGACTTATGATATCCCGAAAATCGCCTCAATAAACGCTCATCCGTCTCTGCTTCCTAAATACAGAGGCCCAAATCCTTATTTCTGGGCTATAAGGAATCAGGAGAGCATAAGCGGTATAACATTCCATCTTTTGGATAATGGCTACGATACAGGCGCAAT
>CANAXK010000213.1 GCA_947365485.1 uncultured bacterium | reverse complement strand
AAACAAGCACAAGGATCTTGGCAAAGCTGAATACATCAAGACAATAAAAAAATACGTACGCAAGTACGAGCCTGAAACCCCAAGCTACTCTTTTGAGAAAAAAGGAGTAAGATTTGTTGTTGCAGATGGAGCAAAAGAGGTTATTCCAAGCTCAACAGGGTATTTCAAAGACGATGTTCTGACCTGGCTTGATTCAGAGCTTTCGCTCTACCCTGATAAAAATGCAATCATTTTACAGCATTTTCCGATAATACCGCCATCAAAACGCGAATCGTATTACACCTTCAAGCCTGAAAACTACATGAAAGTTCTTGCAAAGCACAAAAATGTCAAAGCCGTTATTGCCGGTCATTTTGGAGTAAACAACGAACAAAACGTAAACGGAATTTTGCACATCTCAACTGCTCCGGCACCATTTTACAGAATCATAGACATTATGGACTACGAAACACAGAACCCGACAATCTGGGCTCAACTAAAAGAAGTCAAATAAAAAAGGAATCTTAACACAGATTCCTATGGTTGTTGTTTTTTGTTGTTTTGTTTTCTTTTTAATGTGTCTCTGTCTTAATTTCTCGTGTGCTTATACCTAAAATTCTCCCCGCTCTAAGGTAAATCCAGCCAGTAGTCTCTATACCGGTCAAAACATTTACCCGCCCCTAATCTAATAGCGCCTCTAAGATTCTTGCATTTTTGTCAGCCAATGTGTTTTGTCTGACCTGCGAACGTGTAATGTAGCTTCTTAACGCCTCACGAATCAATTCTGAACGTGATCTGCTTTCGTTTTCTGCTACTTCGTCAATCTTGCCTAAAAAACTTTCAGGCATTGAAATCAATACTCTTGCCATTGGTTTACTCCTTTTATACTTGTTATACTTTATTTGTATCTCGTATATATATAAAGTATTTCTGGTTTAAAAAATTGCCTTTTTGAGACCAAATATTAAGAATTGTTAAGCTAGAGTTTTGGACGGCAGATGTCTTTTCTATACGAAATCCCGCTGAAATTAATCCCTTGAGCCTCGGAGTAAACTTTTTCAACCGCTCGTGATGAAGTTGAAGCGGAAGAAGTTAGGACAAGTACTGAGCCTGTGTTTGCCTCGTATTCAAGGTAGCGGTTCTTCGCAACATCAGGATAATACGTTACAAGAGTTTCTTCATCAAGGTTATCAAGTCCTGTTATTACATTTTCTTTGTTTTGTTTGTTTTTATTCACAAGAACAAGCGAAACAGCTGATTTGTTTTGCAAGTGTATTGTGTCAATTTCGTCGCTGAACGAACCTATTGTGCAGGATTCAAACATTGAGTACAAATCTTCATCCAGCACATCCAGCACAGCAGCTGCATCAGCGTCCTGCATAAATGAGTGCCAGCCAAGAACATAGATTCTGCCATCATCAGTCAGAATCCCGTTCACTCCGAGGATTCCAAGGTAAGGATTGCCTTCTATTTCAAGATAATCCAGAGTCGGATAGATAACGTTATCCATAAGAAAGTATTCGTGCTGGAGCGTCAGTTTGTAATTCGGTGAGCAAGCGCCCATACCGCTTGTTAGTTGTCCGCCTTCGCCTTCAAGAGAGTGTTTATAAGTAATTGAAGACCCGATTGGCAGCGCCTTGTACCCGTCTGTAAGTGCGTAGAACGAGAACGGAGTGCCATAGATATAGTCTTCAATGATTATGCGTTTATCTTTTTCAATAAAGCTTGCATCAACAATAGTTTTTGCGCTCTGGAAGGAAGTAAAAACCGCAGCGCTGTTATTGTCATTGTTTTTGAGCACAAACGGGTTTTTCAGGTTCTTGATATAATCCAGCACCATGTTTTGTTTTTCGAATATGCCAAACTTAGGAGTTGGAATCCTTAATTTGTACAAAATCTTCTTAGCCAGAGACTTGTCATAAGCTATTCTTGCCGCGTTTGCAACAGGAGCAAAAATCTGCAAGTTGTTTTGAGTGAATTTTGCAGCAATATCGGTTTTCAGAGTAGTTTCAGAAACAGGAATTGTCATATCAATCCCGTTTTCCATAGCGTATTCCAGAATCTCGCCCGCGTTATCTTCTCTGATATCAAGGCAGGTTGCAAACTCTTTCAGGGTATCGCTTGCAGGTGTTATATAAATATCGTGTTTTTCTGATAATTTTTTAGCAAGAGCATAAGCTTTAGCGCTGTTTCCGATGATTAAAATTTTCTTTTTCATAGATAGATTATATCATAAAAGGGGTAAATATTAAAAAGAGGACATAAGCCTAAGCTCACATCCTCTTTCCTCTTAAAATCAGTAGTTCTACTATTGAGGCGGCCTCAAGCTAAAAGCCGACCCAATATCTACGTGCGTAGCACCTAGTCGTCAGCGTGGCCAGCGGTTCCAAGAACGTCGCGCATTTTGTGCATAACCATTTCTTTAACAGCGGTTCTGCCTGGTCCCATGTATTCACGCGGGTCGAATTTTTCAGGGTGTTCAACAAAGAATTCTCTGATTGTTGAAGTCATTGCAAGTCTCAAGTCAGTATCGATATTGATTTTTGCAACACCGTGCTTAGAAGCGTAGTTAAGCATTTCTTCCGGAACACCTTGTGCATCAGGTAATTTACCGCCGAACTGGTTGCATTTTGCAACAAATTCTTTAGGTACTGAAGATGAACCGTGAAGAACGATAGGGAAATCGTATCCAACAGCTTCGTTAACAGCTTTCTTGATTTCAGCAAGTCTGTCGAAGTCTAATTTAGCTTCGCCTTTGAACTTGTAAGCACCGTGAGAAGTACCGATAGCAATTGCAAGAGAGTCACAGCCTGTTTCTTTAACGAATCTAGCAGCTTCTTCAGGGTCTGTGTAAG
>CANAXK010000212.1 GCA_947365485.1 uncultured bacterium | reverse complement strand
ATTCCAAAATCAAGCAGTTAGAAGAATAATGAAAAAATTTGGTTTATTACTTTTAATCTCGTTAACAATCTTTCTCTGCGCCTGCACATTTGAGCGCGGGATAATATTATTCAACACGCAGCCAATAACAAGAGAAAACGCGCTTTCTAACCAGAAGGTTTTCGCCTCCGGAGAGCGTGTCTATTACCTTTTTATCGCACCCAAGAAGATGAAGAATGAGTTTATAAGGGTTCAGGTATTCAAAATGACTCAGGACGCGCCCTGGGGTGGAAACGAGGTTGTAAGGTGCAAGGATTACCGGCTCATGATTGACGAGAGGTACTATCACACAAATTACTTTACCCTGCATGAATCCGGAAGGTATGTCATGCAAGTTTTTTCACACGAGGATTTCCAGCACCCGCTTGCTTTAAACGATTTTTACGTTAAATAGTTCGGAGTAAAGATTAGCTCTTAGCCCTATAGACATGCAGGTAAAATTGTCATATAAAAATTATATAGACAATGCATTGAATTTTTAGTGTAACCCTAAACATGGAGATCAGACATGATACAACTTACAAAGCGTGAATCAGAAGTTATGAATCTCGTGGCTTCTGGATTAAATAATCAAGAAATATCAGACCAACTCTGTATATCAAACCACACAACAAAGGCCCACATTTCAAGCATCTACAGGAAATTGGGCATCAAAAACAGAGTACTTGTTGCAAAGCACCGTTTTGCAGCTGAGCTTCAAGATAATGACAAAAATAAGAAGAGTTCTGATTAACTTTAAATAGCCCGACCGGACAGGATATAATCACCGGACAGGGTAATAGAATTGGAGTCTGGATTTAGGTTAAATATAATTATTAAATCTTTTTCATACTTCCAGCTATTCTTAATTCCAAGAGCCGTTCAGGCTCTTTTTTTTTGCTAATATTATTAAGAAATGTAAAAAATATCGCAAAAAAAAATTACAGGTTTAATAATAATTGATAACTCAATAAAGGAGATGAAAATGAATACTCAAAACTTACAAATTTGCACCCCGCAATTCAAAGGATTAACAATTAAGAGGAACATCACAGACGGTGTTTCCTTCATTAATCAAGACAAGGAGGCTCTGACTAATTTAGGAAAAAGCTATGATATTGTGATAAAACAGGGAATTGAACGTAGCTCTGATGGAACAAGTGCAATGTAAAACAGTTGTTTAAATGTAATGGTAAAGCCATTAAAAAGAAGCAAGAATCCTTTTATAAGAATGCTAAATCTCGACTGTGCATCCGGTGTTTTCCAAACACAATTAAGAAACATTAGAGAAGTTGAGCCATCACTTATTGGTTTGGCCCAGAAACTTGCTGGTAAAATTAAATAATAAAAACCAGGTAACAACAAAAGGTGCGATAAAGTCGCACCTTTTGTTTATCTTAATTGTTCAGGCAAATCCAAGCCCATCCCGCCTGAATTTTATTGGTGGACTAAAGTCCACCCTACAAATCTACCAATTACGCGCCTTCCAGCCAGTAGTCCCACCATTGAGGGTGACCTGTAGTCCAAATTCTAACTTGTCGTTTCACAAAATGTCACCCGACAAATTATCTACATAGGTAGTATTACCAGGAAGCTTTTGTAACGCCAGGTAGAACGCCTTGGTGTGCCATTTTTCTTAAACAAATTCTGCACAAACCGAAGTCTCTGTGGAACCCGTGAGGACGTCCGCAGATGCTGCATCTGTTGTGAAGTCTAACTGTTGGGTATTTGCCCTTTGCAGCTAACATTTCGCGTTTATGTTCTTTGTTTATCATCGCTTTTTTAGCCATGATTTTCTCCTTTTTTATATATTATTATCTGTCAATAACATTTTAGCATAATCGGGACTTTGAAGTCCATCTATGCTAATTTTAAGCTGCTTTTGTTCCTTTGAAAGGCATTCCAAGCAATCTTAGTAATTCTCTAGCTTCGTCATCTGTATTAGCAGTTGTGATAATAGATACATTCATACCTTTTACCAAATCAACTTCTTCATAAGTGATTTCAGGGAACAAAGATTGTTCCTTCAAACCTAGAGTATAGTTTCCTCTGCCATCGAAACTCTTAGCTGAGATACCTCTAAAGTCACGAATACGAGGAAGAACAACGCAGATTAACTTTTGCAAGAAATCGTACATTCTTTCACCGCGCAATGTAACCATAGCACCAACAGGCATACCTTCACGCAACTTGTAAGAAGCGATAGATTTTTTAGCCTTTGTAACTAAAGCTTTTTGACCAGCGATTTTAGTCAACTGAGCCTGAATAGCGTCAGCAATCTTTGAGTTGTGAGAAGCTTCACCAACACCCATGTTCAAAACGATTTTGTGAAGTTTAGGAATCATCATATCGTTTTCGTAACCGAATTTTTCTTTAAGCGCTGCTTTAACTTCTTCGTTGTATTTTGCTCTTAAGCTTTTTGTCTTTGTCATTTTTATTTTCCTTCTACTATGACGATATTAATGTCAGATGGGACTTGTAATCCTACATTTACCCTCTACATTAAGCGTCTAATTGTTCACCACATTTTTTGCAAACGCGAACTTTCTTACCGTCCACTTCTGCATGTTTAATTCTGGTAGGCTTTTCGCAGCTAGGGCATACAATCATCACGTTAGATGAATCAATAGGAGCTTCCTTCTTGATTAATCCGCCCTGGATTCCGTATGCAGGATTAGCTTTTGTAGCCTTGGTAATCATGTTTACGCCTTCAACGATAACTTGACCTTCTGAAGGAATAGATTTTTTGATGTTACCAGTTTTTCCTTTATCCTTGCCTGCTGTGATGATAACTCTATCACCTGTTTTTACATGCAAGCTTTTTTTAT
>CANAXK010000211.1 GCA_947365485.1 uncultured bacterium | reverse complement strand
GTAACAAATTCGTTTAGAGGACATAAGTTTGTAAAAAATGCGATGGCTATTGCTACAGCAAGTGTAGCTGCTTCAGGCTTGTATGCAGAATCGAGAAGAGATGGGGTTGATCCGTCTTCGGTTATTGATGAGTATTACAAAAACGAGTTTGAATTAAGGAACAAGAGTCTGAAACTGGGCGGCTTATCAAGATTTTCTCCAAAAGAAAAACTTGATATTTTACAGAACGCAGATGAGATAAAGCTTTTCTCAAAAGCTTTCTACAGAATAACCAACGCTAAAAACGAAGATAACACACCAAGGTTTAATGCTGATGAAAGTTTAGCTCTGTTTCATGATGCGGCTAAAGACATTGAAGAGAATCCGGAATTTTTTAAGAAGATTTTGAACGAAAAAGACAGTAATAATAAAGCAAGATTTAACAGCAAAGATTGCGCACTTTTGATGCAGAACGCAAATACCATAACATCTTATCCAAAAGCGTTTGATGCGATTTTAGCGCATAAAGGCTTTGAAGCAGCAGATTGTCTGGAGTTGATTTTACAAAACGGAGAAAGTTTAGAACTGAATCCTGAGAGTTTGGAGCTTGCAGCTGCAATATTAAAACTTGACAAAAAGCAGCCAGATGCAAAAAATCTATCTCTGCAACTAAACAAATTTTTCTAATCAACAGCCCATTTTTTCGGATCGAACTTCAAGTCTGTGACGCGCATTTTCAGGCTCTTTAAATAGGGTTCAAATTTCTTGAGCAGGATAACTTTGTAGAGCGAAAGTTCCTGTGCCACAATATGGTTTTCGCACGCGATAACCATCACTCCGCCGTACATCATTGAAAACGGTTTCGAGCGGTTTTTGAACTTCGCCGGAATAATTTTGTCCCAAAAATTATACAGATTTGTCCGCGTGATAGCTTTCTTGAGCTGCGGATTATCCATCATAGAACTTATGACGGTATCAACTCCTTCAAAATCTGTATAAAGAACTTTTTTCATCAAATCCCTATCTTTATGCTATTATCTTTATATGAATTGTAACTTAGATGATATCATAAAATCTTCCGGAAAGATACTGCTTTTATCACACATGAACCCTGATGGCGACACGCTCGGCTCCATGTGCGCGCTCTACAGCATGATTTACAAGCGCTTTAAGAAAAAAGCTGACATGAATGTGGTATCTAATGTTCCGCTAAACTACAAATTCCTGCCTAATATCAATCTGGCACAAAGATATTATGACAAATCTCTTGTCTACGATTTAGTTATAACCCTTGATGTGGCAGCAATAGACAGGGTTATGGATTCAAAAATATTTTTTGACAAAGCCAAATGCACTATAAACATTGACCACCACAAAACAAACCCTGGTTTTGGCGATTTTCAGCTGATTGAGCCGGAAGCAAGTTCCTGCGGGGAAGTTTTGTATAACTATTTTCAGGCAAACGGCTGGGAATTAACTAAAGACGCTGCAATATGTCTTTACACAGCAATTATGACTGACACAGGAAATTTCAGGTTTGAAAACACTTCTGAGAATGTTTTCCGCGCAGCTGCAAATCTGGTTGAAGCAGGGGCGAATCCTAATTATATTTACAAGCAGTGTTATGAGACCAAGACAAAAAACTTCGTCATGTTTCAGAACTATTGCGTAAACAAAGCTGTATTTTTAGAAGACAACAAAATTGCTTACACAACTGTGTACAAAAAAGATTTGGAGAAATTCTCCGCAGGAGATGATTACACTGACGGAATCGCTGAAACGCTTCGGGCAATCGACTCAACAGAAGTATCTTTTGTTGTAAAAGAAGTCGACACAAAGTTAACAAAAGTCTCCATGAGGAGCAAAAAAGTTGACGTTGCAGAAGTCTGCGCAAAATTCGGCGGCGGAGGCCACACTTTTGCAGCCGGATGCACAATAAAGGCCGGAATAGAGGATTCTATCAAAAAATTATTGAACGAGATTAAGCTGTGAAATATAAATTTAAGACACTGAGAAGTATTATAAAATCAATTATAGACAACGACTTTTTCGGCATGGCATCCGAAATGGGGTTCATGCTGGTTATTGGAATTTTTCCGTTCATGCTCTTCTTGACAGCTCTCTTTGGCTGGCTGGGCAAGCACTCGTTTATGAACCCGTTGTTTTTATTCATGCAGCAGGTAATGCCAAACGACGTTATTGAACTTATCCAAACAGTTCTGAACGAGGTCTGGTTCTTCACCAAAGGCGGGCTTATTGCAACCCTCGGGTTCTGCATTACAGTAATCCTGTCCACAAATGCGCTCGCAATCGTGCTTAAAGGGCTGAACCGCGCGTACAAAGTAGAAGAGACGCGCTCTTTTCTATACACAAGGCTGTTATCTTTAGTAATGGTTTTTGTAAATGCGCTTGTGCTGTTTTTGAGTATCAACCTGATTATCTTTGGTAAAGTTATTATCAAATTCTTGGTAACGTATTTCGGGTTAACCGACCATCTCGGGAACCTTATGCTCCTGACTCGTTGGCCGATTGCGTTTATTGCCCTGTTCATAATGGCGTATTTGCATTATTACATTCTGCCGGATTTAGGCGGAAAAGAGCGTTTAAGACGCAGAAGCGCGCTTCCGGGGACACTGTTTTTCTGCATATCATGGCTGCTTGGCTCATGGGGGTTCTCGATTTACATTAACAACCTGCACACCTACAACTTTGTATATGGTACAATCGGCGGATTTGCAGTATTGATGGTTTGGCTGTATTATACTTCTATACTGATTTTAATCGGCGGAGAAATCAACTCACAGGTTTTCCTCAAGCTTGAGCGCAAGGATAAAATCAACGCAAGAAGAAACAAACTGGCTGAAAACAATGATAACACGGTATA
>CANAXK010000210.1 GCA_947365485.1 uncultured bacterium | reverse complement strand
TGTCAGCTGCCTGCTGCTTTTCTGCTTCTAATTCCTCCGGAGTGCAGAAACATTCGTATGCAAAGCCTTTGTCAAGAAGCTCCTGAATATATTTTGGATAAATATCAAATCTTTCTGACTGGGTGTAAGGGCCGTAATCTCCGCCTACGTCCGGACCTTCGTCCCAGTTAAGACCAAGTGCTTTGAGGCTGTCAAAAATGTTGTCAACGTATTCCTGACTCGTTCTTTCAGCGTCTGTGTCTTCTATTCTTAAGATAAATTTACCGTTATTTTTCTTTGCAAATAAATAGTTAAATAAAGCTGTCCTTGCAGTCCCGACGTGAAGATTTCCGCTCGGAGAAGGCGCTATTCTTACTCTTACTTCTGACATATTTAATATCCTTCCTTTTTATTTATAGTCTTATTATTCCACAAACAAAAAGAGAATGACACAAATGTTTGTGCTACAATAACTTAAGTTATTAAGGGGAAAATATGCTATTATCGGAATTTGATTACGTACTGCCGGAAGAATTGATTGCACAGCGCCCGAGCGATAAGCGCGAAAACTCTCGTATGCTCGTGCTAAAAAGAGACGAACACAAAATTTTGCACAAACATTTTTATGATATCGTGGACTTGCTGGATGAGAACCATGTTCTGATTCTGAATAACACAAAGGTTATTCCTGCAAGACTTTACGGGTACAAAGATACAGGAGCTAAGATAGAAGTATTTTTGCTTAAGGAACGTGATAACAAGCAGTGGGAAGTTCTAATCAAACCGTCTAAACGCGTAAGAGTCGGCACAGTGATAAAGATTTCTGACGAATTGAGCTGCGAAGTCAAGATGCCGCTTCCTGATGACGGAAAATGGCTTGTCCAGATGGTTTATGAAGGTGATATCTTTGAGATTTTGCACAGAGTCGGAAATATTCCGCTACCGCCTTATATTGAACGAAAAATGACGAACGAAGAACTCAAAAAACTCGATTTTGAACGATACCAGACCGTCTACGCCAAAAACGAAGGCTCTGTTGCAGCTCCGACTGCGGGCTTGCACTTTACGGAAGAGATTTTGCAGAAGCTTAAAGACAAAGGCGTGCAAATCGGGTATGTGACCCTGAATGTCGGAATCGGGACTTTTAGGCCGGTCAAGTGTGATAATATTCTTAATCACCGCATGGATTCTGAAACATTTGAGATAACGAAAGAGACTGCGAACTTGATTAATCAGGCTAAAGCAGAGGGGAAAAAGCTTGTGGCGGTTGGTACTACAACTGTAAGAACTCTGGAGAGCGCTTACAAAATGTTTGGCGGGATTCAGGCTTGCAAAGGCGCATCAGAACTCTTTATTTACCCTCCTTACGAGTTCGGGGTTGTGGACAAGCTGATTACGAATTTTCATTTGCCGAAATCTACGCTTCTTATGCTTGTGAGTGCGCTTGCTTCTAAAGAGTTTATCTTTGAGGCATATGAAGAGGCGATTAAGGAAAGGTACCAGTTTTACAGTTACGGCGATTGCATGTTTATTGATTAGACTGTGTTCGTACACATTCCCCCTTCTATACATTTAATTCTTTTTGTGCTACTAATAAAGACAAGAAAAGAGGTATTAAGAATGTTAGACATTAAACTAATTAGAGAAAATCCTGAAAAGATTAACGAGCTTTTGAAACGAAGAAATCCGGAACTTTCAATTGATAAAGTTATTGAAATAGACGCTGATAGAAGAAAGATTCAGGCTCAGGCAGACGAGCTTAGAGCAAAAAGAAAAAACGAATCACAGAAAATCGGCATGATGAAAAAGAACGGCGAAAACACTGACGCTATTCAGGAAGAAGTTCGTGCTCTTGGAGACGAGATTAAATCTCTTGAAGAAAAACAGGTTGAACTTGATAACGCGCAGAGAGATTTGCTCTTGAGAACGCCTAACATTCCTGACGAAACAACCCCGATTGGACAGTCAGAAGACGATAACCCGACTGTTAAAACCTGGGGCGAACCTACAAAATTCTCTTTTGAACCTAAAGCACACTGGGATTTGTGCGAAGAAAAAGGCATCGTGGATTTTGAACGCGGGGTTAAGATTTCCCAGTCAAGATTCACTCTTTACAGAGGAAAAGGCGCAAGACTTGAACGCGCAATTATCCAGTTCTTCCTTGATTTGCATACAGAAGAACACGGGTACGAAGAAATTCTGCCTCCGTTTATGGCAAACGCTGCAACAATGACCGGTACAGGCCAGCTTCCTAAGTTTGCAGAAGACATGTACAAATGCGTTGACGAGGACTTGTATTTGATTCCGACAGCAGAAGTGCCTGTTACAAATATTTATTCCGGCGAAATCCTTTCAGAAGATGATTTGCCGAAATACATGACTGCGTACACTCCGTGCTTCAGGCGTGAAGCAGGCTCTGCCGGTAAAGATACAAGAGGCTTGATACGTGTTCACCAGTTCAATAAGGTTGAAATGGTAAAACTTACTACACCGGAAACCAGTCCGGAAGAACACGAAAAACTAACAAGAAACGCTGAAATCTGCCTTGAAAAACTGGGACTTCCTTATAGAAGAGTAGCTCTCTGCACAGCAGATATCGGGTTCAGCGCTAACAAGTGCTTCGATTTGGAAGTTTGGCTCCCTTCATATAATACGTATAAAGAAATCTCAAGCTGCTCAAACTTCGGCGACTATCAGGCAAGACGTGCAAACATCAGATACCGCGATAAGGATGGAAAAATCAGATTTGTCCACACGCTTAACGGCTCAGGGCTCGCGGTTGGAAGAACCTTTGCTGCGATTGTTGAAAACTTCCAGCAGGAAGACGGAACAATCATTATTCCGGAAGTATTAAGAAAATACACCGGATTTGACAGAATATAATAAGTAAGGGGCGCGCCCAAGGCGCGCCCCTCCTT
>CANAXK010000209.1 GCA_947365485.1 uncultured bacterium | reverse complement strand
GGATTTTTTGAGTTTGTATTACCTTGAATGTAACACAATACCCATTGTGTTACATGGGCGACAGGAGTAGACCGTCTTGCCCTTATTGTATCTGGCCTACAGGCTTGGTGCTTTTTGGCTGGTTTTGGGACTACAAGGGAGATGAATATATAAATTGTTAAAATTGAAATAGTTGATATTGTTGCATTTTAGACAGCATGATAGTATAATGTAACACAATGGGTATTGTGTTACATTGAATGTTACAAAAACGGAGTTTTTCATTGACTCACAAAAAAAGGAAAGTCTTGCAGTGTGTGCAAGACTCAAAAATATACATTTACCCCAATTACTTTATACCATACTTGTTCAGTTTTGTCAACTAAATGCTACAACCAATTGACTACAAGTATTAACAAGGCTTTAAAGCTTACGCATTATTCGCAAGTTTTTCGCGAACAAGCGTCTCTACCTGATTCAAAACTTCTGGATTATTGCTCAAAAATTCCTTCGCTTTATCTCTGCCTTGTCCCAACTTTTCTTCATTAAAGCTAAACCATGAACCAGCCTTTTTCACGATATCCAAATCAACAGCCACATCAAGAATATTACCAATTTTACAAATACCTTTGCCAAAAATAATGTCAAACTCGGCTGTTCTGAAAGGAGGAGCAACCTTGTTCTTCAAGATACGAACCCTTACGTGGTTACCGATATCTTCTCCATCACCCTTCAAGCCTTCTACACGCTTGATTTCCAAACGAACAGATGCGTAGTATTTAAGCGCATTACCGCCGGTTGTTGTTTCAGGATTACCGTACATAACCCCGATTTTTTGTCTCAACTGGTTAATAAATATAACCGTTGTGTTTGTTTTCCCAATAATACCGGTCAATTTTCTTAAAGCTTTAGACATCAATCTTGCCTGCAAGCCCATTTGCTGGTCTTCCATAGAGCCTTCAATTTCAGCTTTAGGAACAAGAGCTGCTACAGAGTCGACAACGATAATATCAACAGCGCCGGAGCGTACAAGCTCTTCTGTAATATCGAGTGCCTGTTCTCCTGTATCTGGTTGGGAAATCAGAAGTTCGTCAACATTAACGCCAAGGTTTCTTGCATATTCAGGGTCAAGAGCGTGTTCTGCGTCAACAAAAGCTGCAATGCCACCTTTTTTCTGACATTCAGCAACAATGTGCTGTGCCAGAGTTGTTTTACCTGATGATTCCGGGCCGTAGACTTCGATTATACGTCCGCGCGGAATACCGCCAACTCCAAGTGCAACGTCAAGAGCCAGAGCCCCTGTTGGAATTGTTTCAACGCTAACAGCTGGCTTGTCGCCAAGCTTCATGATTGCGCCTTTACCAAAATCTTTTTCAATTTTCTCTATAGCAAGTTTTAGTGCCTTGCTTCTTTCATCAACAGTGTTTGCAGCTGTTTCTTCCTTTGCCATATTCTTTTTCCTCGTTTTCACCATGCGGAGTTGCCAGGCGTGTATCCTCCACACCGTCTTTTTCCCCAAGCCATTTCTTAATTATAATAAAATATTGTTTTCTTCTTCTTTCTTGATATAGAATCCGCAAAGAAGAGGTTTAAAGCTGTTCAAAACATTCTTAAGTTTGAAGTTTTCTTTGTTCAGCTCATTAACTTTGTTTTTCAAATTTTCATTTTCAGTCTTGCAGCGTACAAGCTCAAGAACAACGTCATCCATGCCTTCAAGTTTTTCGTCAATAAGTTTTGTCATAGATGTTGTAATGTTGTTTTCCATTTTATTAAGAGTGTCTAACAATCCGTTTACAACTGTTTGTGAGCTAGGTTTTGTCATCATGGGTAATGTCACTTTCTTTTCTTTCATTTCTGCAATCACAGATGATTTTGCATTTCTTAGTTTCTTAACTTCATCTACTGAAAAATAAATTTGCCCTTTTGTATCTTTTTTCGGGGTAACTGAAGTTTTCTTACATAGTTCAACTATCTCTTTATTATCTACATTTAAAAGTTTTCTAACGTCGTTAGGTAAAAGTACTTTACTTGGATTAGCGTTCATTTTTTCTAAATTCCCCTCTTTCTATACCCAATAGATATTCTAATAAATAAAAAATATAATTTCCAGTATTTGTAACAAAAATTTAACTTTTATCAAGCCCCTTGATTTTTGGTTTTGTGCATATTACTATCAGTAATGTAGAGTGCTTACGCCAATATGACACTCACACAAAAGGGGCAATGACCTGTAGTCGATGGCAGGCCAAATCTCCGCCAAAAAGGAAAAAACAAATGAATTTAAAGAACAAACAGGAAATCATTGAAAAATTCGGTGCTAACGCAAAAGACACAGGTTCTGCAGAAGTACAGATTGCAATGTTGACCAAGAAAATTTCTGAACTTACCGAACACATGAAGGCTAACAAAAAAGACTTTGCTACAAAACGCGGTCTTTTGATGATGGTTGGTAAAAGAAAAAGACTTCTTTCGTTCTTGAAAGAAAAGAACCTTGAAGGTTACAGAAGTCTTATTAAAGAACTCGGTATCAGAGGTTAAGTTAATTAAAAAATCCGGTTTTAATAAAACCGGATTTTTTTGTTCAAAAAAAAAGCCCGCAAAACGCGGGTAAAATTTTTGTAAGATGTAAGATGGGGTAATAAGTAAAAATCTCTTTGCTATTGCTTAAGAAGCGCTTCAACTTCCTTTCTAAGCGACTCCGTAAACCCAGCCTTTATTGTCGGATTGTTAGAGTTCTTGTTGACAACATCAAGGAGCGCCTTTGCATTAGCCTTTGTTTTGTTCGCGCAGAATGCACTGCGTGCTTTATTAAAATCTTTTATATCACTTATTTGCTGATTCGTTTCCTGTTCTTTTTGTATATCCTGAACAGCTTCCTCTTCTGAAGCAGAGTTTTTTTTCAAAGTCAAATTTCCAAAAATTGAATTGCCACTCAAAATATTCATA
>CANAXK010000208.1 GCA_947365485.1 uncultured bacterium | reverse complement strand
AAGATTAACAAGCTTGACCCGGGAATTTATGTATTGATTGCCAATGTTTATTACATGAATAATGAAATCGAGCGCTCGATTTATTCATACCGCGCTGCGGTTAATATGAGACCTGAGAATGATGAATACAAGCTCGTATTCATTCAGGTGCTGGAAGATTATATCGAGAATTTCAGAAAGGATGACGTAATTGCAACCATCTAGACAGGTTTATCCAATAGAGAGAATAATTGCTTCGACTTCATACCTGACAGCGGGTGTGGTCGGGTTTGTGTGGCTTATTATTGCGGCTGTGATGAGAAAACATGTTACACAGTTTGTGATGTACCATATTATGCAGTCGATTTTTCTTTCAATCCTGTATTTTTTGTTGTCAACTTTTGCAGAGTTGGTTTATGTAATCCTTTACAGGATTCCTGTAATCAACGCGATTCCTTATTATATTAATATGCCATTGGGCTTTGCTTTCGGGCTTTCAATAATCCAGTTGATTACGACTGTGATTATATTGTATCTGGCGATTACTGCTTTTATGGGAATGTTTAGCTATATTCCGTGGGTGTCTGATATTATAAATGTTCACACCGGTAGAAAATAATAAAACCAATTATTAATTTTTTCTTAACTTTTGCCCGATTCTTTCAGATTTGTTATATAACTATAATTGTAGTATATAGGAGGATATTAATTATGGCACTAAAACCATTGGCTGACAGAATTGTAATCAAAGTTATTGAAGATACTGAACAGACTTCAGGCGGAATATTTATTCCTGACAGCGCAAAAGAAAAACCTCAAAAGGGTGAAGTTGTAGCTGTCGGCGAAGGCAAAACAAACGACAAGGGCGAAAAAGAACCTCTTGGGGTAAATGTAGGTGATATCATTCTTTACGCTAAGTATGCAGGTACAGACGTAAAAATGGATGGTGTTGAATACAAGATTTTGTCTGTTAAAGATGCATTAGCAGTATTAGTATAGGAGAAGTGCTACGCACGTAAATATTTGGTCGGCAGACATTTGTTAATCAATAAGTTGTAATTGCAACTCTATGTCTGCCTCAAATTATAATTACAAGTTATAGGAGAATATAAAAATGGCAAAACGTATAGTTTTTGAAGAAGAAGCAAGAAAATCGCTTCTAAAAGGTATAGACGCAGTAGCCGATGCTGTTAAGGTTACACTTGGACCAAAAGGCAGAAACGTAATCCTGCAAAAGAAGTTCGGCGCACCTCAAATCGTTAACGACGGTGTTACAATTGCAAAAGAAATTGAGCTGCAAGATGGTTTGGAAAACGCAGGTGCTCAACTTCTTAAAGAAGTTTCATCAAAGACAAACGATGTGGCAGGTGACGGTACAACAACCGCTTCTGTTCTCGCACAGGCAATTGTAAGAGAAGGTTTGAAAAACCTTACAGCAGGCGCTAATCCAATGTCAATGAAACGCGGTATTGACAAGGCTGTTGAAATTTCTATCAACAAAATTAAAGACCTTTCAAGACCTGTTAACACAAAGGAAGAGATTGCGCAGGTTGCAGGAATTTCTGCCGGCAACAATTCTGAAATAGGTGAATTGATTGCAGAAGCAATGGATAAAGTTGGCCACGATGGTGTTATCACTGTTGAAGAAAGCAAATCTTTCGGTACTAACCTTAAGGTTGTTGAAGGTATGCAGTTTGATAAAGGCTATATTTCACCTTACTTTGTTACAGACCCTGAAAGAATGGAAGCTGTTCTTGAAGACGCTTATGTGCTTTGTGTTAACAAGAAAATCAATCTGATTGCAGACTTGGTTCCTGTTCTTGAACAGGTTGCACGCGACGGCCGCTCACTTCTTCTTATTGCAGAAGATGTTGAAGGCGAAGCTCTTGCAACTCTCGTTGTTAACACAATGAGAAAAGTGTTGAGAGCTGTTGCTGTTAAGGCACCTGGGTTCGGCGATAGAAGAAAAGCTATGCTAGAAGATATCGCAATCCTTACTGGCGGTCAAATGTTTACAGAAGAGCTCGGGCTCAAACTTGAAAACATTACTACAGCTATGATGGGGCTTGCAAAACGCGTTACTGTAACAAAAGACGAAACAACAATTGTTGTTGGTGACGAAACAAAAGAAGCAGTAAAAGAACGCGTAAGCTTGATTAAGAAACAAATCGAAGCTTCTGACAGTGAATACGATAAAGAAAAATTGCAGGAACGTATGGCTAAATTGGCTGGCGGTGTTGCGGTTATCGAAGTCGGTGCTGCTACGGAAATCGAACTCAAAGAAAGAAAACTAAGAATCGAAGACGCTCTTAACGCAACAAGAGCTGCAAACGAAGAAGGTATTGTTCCTGGCGGCGGTGTTGCTCTAATCAGAGTACAACAAGAACTCGAATCAAAATTGGGCACACTTGCTTTTGATTCAGACGATGAAAAGAGCGGGTTCAAAATCCTGACAGCTGCACTTGACGTACCGCTTCGCTCTATCGCGTTCAACGCCGGTGCGAAAGGCGATGTTGTGGTTGATAACGTAAGATCAGAAAAAGATGCTTACGGATATGACGCTTTGCTTGACAGATACACAGATATGTTCGCAGCTGGTATTGTTGACCCTGCAAAGGTAACAAGAAGTGCTCTTGAAAACGCTGCTTCTGTTGGCTCTATGTTATTGACTACTCAGGCTGCTGTAGTTGATATTCCGGAAGAAACAAAGGCTCCTGATATGTCTGCAATGGCAGGTATGGGTGGAATGGGCGGATTTTAGCCCAAATTCTTCATTATAATTCCATGGGTGTCGGAAAACTTTTAAGTTTTCCGACACTTTTTGTTAACAAAAAAAATTTTGTTCATGTTTTGTTATAAAAAAAGGAGAAGGATGAAGATATTTTTTCAAAACAATAATAATACATTTAGAGCAAAACCCATTGCAATTAAAAATATGGACTTAGCTAAAACTATACCTGATATGCT
>CANAXK010000207.1 GCA_947365485.1 uncultured bacterium | reverse complement strand
ACAGCGATTTTAGCAAGGGTGTTTTTGGTAACCATGTAGTCGCCGCCAACTTTTTGAAGAGCTCTTCTAAGCTTAGTAATTTCTTCAACGCTTAGCCCTTGATATTCGGTAATAATTGCCACTTGTGCTTTATCAACTTTTTCTTTGATAAGTGCTACCTTATCTTCTTTGAAAGCTTTTGTTGACATTTTTTGCTCCTTTATTGTTTGTATAAATTATCGACCTTTTTTCATACTAAAAAGATTTTGCAATCTTTTCTTTATAATCGCAAAATCCAGTAAAACTTCTTAAATACGCTATTTATTTTGTCTTTCGGATAATCTCGGTTAGAAATTAAGTTCTTAATGAACACTAACTGTCTGCGATTATAAGACTATTTAAACACAAGTAAATTTATCTGTCAACCTTTCTTGCATATATAACTGTCCATGCTCCTACTTTGGCGAGCTTAAAATCCTTGTATTCCTGGTTAAGAGTCTTTATGAGCGAGTTTTTGATATGCGAAAATGTCAAAAACATCTCCGGAATATCAGGATTCCCCTTATTTATTGAGACAAACTCTTCATCAAAGAAACTTACACTATCCAAAAAAACAACTGCTACAGTAGAATTTGGCCCAATGTTATCAAGAATTAGTGCAGGGTTCTCGTATTCAAACCTGTTTGACTTGCTTATGTGGTATGTATTTTTTCCGTTTAAATCAAGGTAGCGCCCGAAACGATTCGGTTCGTAGTAAGTGAATACTATTGAATCGGGATTATATATTTTGAGAATTTCTCCTACAATTCTGTGACCTTCCGGACGTGCAAGTTTTGTTACATAGTTAGGTGTAAAAAACGCAGCAAGATGAAAACTTATAAATAACGCAAATAGAATAAGTCCGGGCTTTTTAAGCTTCTCAAATCCGAGTACCATTGTGAGAATAAGAATCGGCAAAACTTCTATTGCGTATTTTGTGATAAAAACAAGCTTTCCGGAGATTGCTAGCAAAGACATCACAAAAATCACCATAAACACGAGGATATTAAGAGAGAGTGTTTTTCTAAACCCTGCAATAAAACCTGTTAAACCCAGAAATGTCGGCACAAGCATCCAGATTACAAGCTGCTTATTGTAGAAAAACACAGTCGGTGCATTAATATTATTGGTAAGTATCGGAGATAGAAAATCACTGAACAGGAACAGAATATTCGTGTATGTAAAATGCCCCCACCACTGCGAAGAAGGAAGCATCCTCAAGATGTTTACCCCAAGACAACCAATTAGTGGCAAAAGACATAAAAAGATGATTACAACTGTTTTGGAGATTTTCTTTTTCTTGTAAAACACAACAAGAAGATTGAAGAAAACATATATCCCGCCAAGCACATGGGTTAGAAGTATGAGCGCATTAGAAATTATGTGTCCCACAAGATTCTTTCTGGAAGATTTTTTGATGTAACTTAGCGTAAACAAAAGCGAAAGCGCTGAGAACAGAAACAGAAGCGAATAAAAGCGGACTTCCTGCGAATAATAGACCAGAAACGAAAGCGTCGATGTTATTGCAGCAGCGTAGTATCCGGCTCTTTTTGAGAACTCTCTGCCAACAAGATACATAACAGGAATTGCAAGCAACCCGGGAACAAGCGAAGTTAGCCTTAATACTAAGTCCGAACAGTGTGAAAACGGCTTAAGGTAAAGATAGTAAAGAGGCATGTGGCATTGTTTTAGAACTTCCCCCCAGAAGCCTTCATTAAATGGTGTTTGAGCCACAAACCAGCTTACGTATTCATCGTTCCACAAACCTTCAGGTTTGTTAATAAAACTGAATCTCAACAAAAAACCTAGTAATATTATAAAAAACAACTTGCTCACCTTCCAATCTTTATATATAATATTTTACATGCCAAAGCTTATTATTCAAATACCTTGTTACAATGAAGAAGAGACACTCTTAACAACTCTCAAAGACTTGCCGTCTAAGGTTGACGGAATTGACGAGATAGAAGTGCTTGTAATCAACGACGGCTCAAAGGATAACTCGGCTGAAATTGCAAGAAACTGGGGTGCAACCGTGCTTGATATCAAGCCAAACAAAGGGCTTGCCAATGCATTCAGAAGCGGCTTGCAGGAGGCGCTGCACAGAGGTGCTGATATTATTGTAAACACTGACGCTGATAACCAGTACTGTGCGGATGATATTGAAAAAATAGTTAAGCCTGTTTTGGAAGGCAAGGCTGATATTGCAATTGGAGCGCGTGACATACTTTCAATAAAAGAGTTTTCGCCGCTCAAAAAAATTCTTCAAAAGCTTGGCTCTGCGGTCTTACGGCTTCTTTCTTCCACACAGGTGAGCGACGCACCGAGCGGATTCAGGGCTTTTTCAAAAGCTGCGGCTATTCAGTTGAATGTTTTTGACAATTACACCTACACAATGGAGACCCTGCTTCAGGCAAATGCAAAGGGGTTGAAGGTGATTTCTGTTCCAATCAGGGTAAACGAAAAACTTAGAGACTCAAAGCTTGTTAAAAATATTTTTGACTACGTTTTCAAGTCAATGAAAACAACGATAAGAATGTTTATTGTTTACCGCCCTTTTAGATTTTTTATAATAATTGCCTTTATACTGGCGGTTTTGGGGACTCTTATTGTACTTCGATTTTTGTACTACTACTTTCTGGGCTCCGGAAACGGGCATGTGCAGTCGTTAATTTTTGGCGCAGTATTCCTGTTATCAGCTGTGCAGCTGGGAATAATTGCGATTATCGGAGATTTGCTTTCAATAAACAGAAAGCTGCTTGAAGATGTTCAGACCAGAATCAAGAAGCTGGAGCTTAAATAATTTACTGACCTACAAACTCCAGAATCCCGTCTGCAATTCCTTTTGCAGCGTTGTAAGCAAAGTTTTCAGATGTGTAGAGCACAGAATCACATGGATTTGTCATATATGCAGTCTCCACAAGGATTCCCA
>CANAXK010000206.1 GCA_947365485.1 uncultured bacterium | reverse complement strand
CCCAACAAAGCTGCTGCTGCGCCAATCCATGCCATTGTTTTTCCGCAATTCTTGAAAGTATTCCAGGTTACATGCTTGCTAACAAATTCAGGCGTAACCGTCTTGCCAAGCCCTGTTATTACTGATGCTGCACCCCAGCCTGCTGCTGCACCAAGAACAGGAGCTGCTGCATATTCAACTGCGCTTTCAACTTTGCCGCCCATTTTTTGCATTCTCGCTTTGTGAGACTTGTTATCAATTGATGTTCCAAATAAGTAGCTCATTGTTTCATCTGTGTATTTCTGATGATAATCACCGCCGCGCCAGCTTTTCATAAACCCATGCTCGAACGCTGTTTCACCATATTTTTCAATATCGCTTCTAAGATCAACCGTCTGACCTTCCTGCTGTGATCTTATTTTGCCGTAAAGAATTTCAATAAACTGGGTGACACTCTGTGATGGGCTTATCTTAGAAGCGTTTGCTTCAAAGTAGTCATGGTACTTTGCATAAATTGTCTGTTTCAAAGTATCAAATGCTTCGCAAATGCCATCCTGATCGCCTTCTTTAACTTTTCTTGACAGGTTTTCAATGCCCTGATTTACAGCTGCATCAACCATTGCCTTTTCAAAAATGTTCTTGTCCTGAACCTGAAAAGCGCGTGTCTGGTTAGCCAGCAACATGTCATGCATATCACCTGAATGCTGCAGCTGGGATTTTTCCATATTCTGCTGCATCTGGTTCATCTGCGCCATGAATGTCGGATTATACATCCCCATCATGCCCATTGCGTATGGTGATGCCATTCCCATCATCGTAGGGTCGCCGTAAGAACCGTAAGTCCCGCTTCCGCCAAGTCCATATGAACCCAGTCCGCCATAAGCGCCTATTGAATCTAATCCTATTCCAGGTATGCCACCTAAATATGACATAATGACCTCCTACAATATAAAATTGTTGTTGAACTAACCTTGCTTTACCTTACATATAAATAAAGTTTTTCTCTCCCGCATAATTGCCCTTTTTTTACAACATGTTAACAAAACTTTACAATTCAATCTAAGCTTCTTTTGTTGTATCATGTTTAAATGAATTGCGGGGAGCAGAAATGAGAATTGAAGCAAAGAACTTAGTTAAGATATATGGAGACAGAAGCGTTGTAAACGATGTTTCTTTTTATATGAACAAAGGCGAGGTTGTGTGTCTTCTCGGGCCTAACGGTGCGGGGAAAACAACGACTTTCTACATGATTGTAGGTCTTGTTAAGCCGAATACAGGTACTGTTTTTATTGATGACAAAGAAATTACAAACTGGCCGATGAATCTTAGAGCAAAAGCCGGAATCGGGTATTTACCTCAGGAGAACTCTATTTTCAGAAAGCTTACTGTTGAAGAAAACATCCAGCTTGTGCTTGAAATGAACGACAAGCTTACGGTTGACGAAAAGAAGAAAAAGCTTGAGGAGCTTTTAACAGAATTTGGGGTCATGAAGCTTAGAAAGGCACCTGCTGTAGCTTTGTCAGGCGGTGAGAGAAGGCGTGTTGAAATCGCGCGTGCGCTCGCTGCAAGCCCTGATTTCATGCTCCTTGACGAGCCTTTCGCGGGTATTGACCCTATTGCGATAGGAGAAATCAAGGACAATATCAGAAAGATTTCAGAAGAAAAAGGGCTCGGAGTCTTAATCACAGACCATAACCCGAAAGCAACACTTTCTATTACAGACAGGGCTTATGTAATATTTGACGGTAAAATCAAAATTCAGGGTAAGAGCACGGATGTTGCAAACGACCCTGTGGCCAAAGAATTTTACTTAGGAAAGGACTTCAAACTCTAGGATGAAAAAGCTTTTCACCGTATACGACAGATATATTTTTACGCAGGTTTTGATAACAACAATTGTTGCGATTCTTTTGTTTACAATTGTGTGGATTGCGCCCGAAATGCTTTTGAACACAATCAAGAAGATTCTGGCTCATGAATATACTGTAAAAACCGGCGTTCTGGTGCTTGTGTATGAGCTTCCAAAAATCCTCGGTAAAGCATTTCCTGTAGGGCTGCTTTTGGGCTCTCTGTTTACGTTTGACAAGCTTAGCAAGGATTCAGAGCTCACGATTTTCCGCGCAGTCGGAATGTCGTTTTCAAGAATACTGGCTCCGCTTCTTGTATTGAGCCTTATTGTTACATATTTGTGTTTTGTAACCTATGACAAATGGATTCCGTATTCCTGCCAGAAGCTTCAGGAGATTAAGGGCGGAAGCATGCTCACACAGTATATTTATACAAAGAAGGATGAAAACAATCATCCGGAGCAGGCTGTGATTGTTTCAAGGTTCTTCGAAGAAGAAATGACAGACGTTATTGTCATGAACTTCTCTAAGCAGGTTTTTGATGACCTTCACGGGCTTTCAAATATTCTGGTGGCAGAAACCGGAAAAAAAGGTGTGGGAGCTGACGGAAAACCGAGTTGGATACTTAGCGATGTGACTTCTTATGATATCAACGAAGAAGGAATTTTCCAAAAGATTACAAAAAAAGAACGGGCGGAGATTCTAAACGGGGATGATGCTGAAAACGCTTACACAATTATGATTAACTCAACAAAGCGTGACAGGGATATAAACAATAAAGACCTTAAATACTATGTTTCACTTTTGAAAAAAGAAAATCTGGACGAAGATTACAGGCTTATGTACAACAAGTATTTGCAGAGGTTTTTCCATCCGTTTGTGTGCGTACTTCTTGCTGTAATGGGTTGTCTGCTCGGGTTCAGCAAGCCTCGTGAGCAAAGATTAATCGGGTTTACTATAGCAATCGGGTGTATTTTTGTGTACTATATAACCCTGCCGTTTTTTGATTTGCTTGCAGAAAAAGGTGTGCTTCACCCTATTATAACAGCGGCATTTCCGCCGGCAGCGTTCTTATGTGCGATTATTGCGTTTTACAAGTCGAGGGATTTATAATGAAGAAATTTTTAACAGTGTTAGCGATGTTGTTATTAGCAGAGGCTGTATGGGCTGCTCCTA
>CANAXK010000205.1 GCA_947365485.1 uncultured bacterium | reverse complement strand
TGAAATCATTATATGGGAAACATGTTTAAAATCCAATAAAATGTAATGTTTTGTAAAACAAAAAAAGATGAATAAATCTATTCATCTTTTTTATACCTTAGTTTTCTACATATTCTCTCAATCGTTTGCTGCGATTAGGATGTCTTAGTTTTCTAAGTGCCTTCGCTTCAATCTGCCTGATACGCTCACGTGTTACGCCGAAGAGCTGCCCGACTTCTTCCAAAGTTCTTTGGCGTCCGTCGTCCATACCAAAACGGAGTCTCAAAACATCACGCTCACGAGGAGAAAGTGTGCAAAGAACTTCTGCAAGGTCTTCTCTAAGAAGCTCTGACGCAACAGTCTTGATTGGAGCGTCTGCTTCTTTGTCCTCAATAAAATCACCGAGTCTTGAATCTTCTTCCTTACCGATTGGTGTTTCCAATGACAAAGGCTCTTGAGCAATCTTGACGATTTCTCTTAGTTTTGAAATTGAAACGCCCATTTCAACTGCAAGTTCTTCTTCGGTTGGTTTTCTTGAAAGTTCCTGCGCAAGTCTTCTTGTTACTTTTTTCAGTTTGTTAATTGTTTCAACCATGTGGACAGGGATACGGATTGTTCTTGCCTGGTCAGCAATCGCTCTTGTAATAGCCTGCCTAATCCACCATGTTGCATAAGTTGAGAACTTGAAACCTCTTTCGTGGTCAAATTTTTCAGCAGCTCTGATTAAGCCAAGGTTGCCTTCCTGAATAAGGTCTAAGAAGAGCATGCCTCTGCCCACGTATTTTTTTGCAATACTTACAACAAGTCTGAGGTTTGCCTGAACGAGTTTGCGTTTTGCAATCGCTCCCGGGGTGCCGCCTTGAATAATTTTGCGTGCAAGTTCGATTTCTTCGCTTGTTGAGAGTAATTTAATACGTCCGATTTCTCTTAAATACAGTCTTACAGGATCTTCTACCGCCACACCTTTTGGAGCTTCTGTTTCCATCTCGCTGTCGCGGGAGGAGCTGTCTGAGTCCATCATATAAAAATCGTCGCTTTTGATGCCGCCTAATTTAGAAGAGGTAATAATGTCTTCAATATTATCTGTTCCTAAATCAGTCTCAATGTAGTCAACAGCGTCATCGTCTTTTTCGCTGTCAAAATCCAGCATATCAAGACTTTCTTCTTCTACGACGCTTACTACTGATGAATGTGAGTTTCTTTTTTGGGTCATTATTTATCTCCAGTTCTTAATTTTATCTTATCTCTAAGCTGCATCTGTATTTTCAGGGCTTCTATTTCGTCATCGTTGACCTGTTTGTATTGCTGACGTATCTTTTCGGTTTCTTTTTCCTGATAACATTTTTTGAGCCTTACGATGTTTTCTTTAACAGCTTTTTCAAACTCATCCGCCTCTAAGCCGTTAAACGCTTCTGAAAGCTGAACTAAATCTGTTAAAATTTGGGTCAAATTATCATCCTCAATGAATTCTGTATACAAACTTTTAGTCAATTCCTTAACATTATTTATTGTACATGAGATTTTGTCAATTGTATTTTTTACAATTATTAACTTTTCATCTTGAATGATATTTTCGGGGAACAATTCATTGAGTTGTTGAAAACTTAATGAACCGCCACTTGCTAAAAAAACGCTCAATAAATTTTTTTGCGCTTTTATTTCGAATTGTGAAGAATTTGTTACAAGATTTTTTTTATTCTGTACACTCCCTACATATTCCCCTAAATTATTAACCCTGCTAAGCTCTTTAAGCATGGCATTTTCGTCAATATTTAATACCGTTGACACCATTTTAACATATTCTGACTGAATAATCTTGTTGTTGACATCTTTTAAAATCTCAATAATCTGATTAACAAGCTCGGCCTTTTCCTGCGGAGTCTTTGCAGAACTCTTTTCCCTCAAAACATTGTTCAAAAGAAAATCAATCAACAACGGCGCGTTATTAATGTACTCGCTAAACGCCTCACCGCCCATTGAACGGATAAACTCGTCAGGGTCCTTACCCTGCGGAGGCGAAATAACACGGATTTCGCAAGCATACTTGTTGTCAGATGTCGCAGAAATATGACTCTCATCAAACTGCTTTACATTCCCCAGAGCCGCCAGGGTCTCCTTTATGACAGCACTTCCTTTTTTTGTTGCATTGATTCCCGCAGAGTCTGTATCAAAAGAAAGATAGATTCTTCTGCTTTTTGTGTATCTGGAAAGCAGCTTCACATGTTCCGGCGTAAGCGCTGTTCCGCATGAAGCAACCGCGTTTTCAACCCCGTGGGCCTGAGCCGAGATAACATCAAAATAGCCTTCCATAATAATAACCCTGTCCTGTGACTTAATAGCTTCCTGCGCAGAATTTAGTCCGAAAAGGATTTTGCTTTTATTATAGATTAGAGAATCCGAAGAGTTCAGGTATTTAGGGTTTTGACCTTCGTCCACAGCGCGTGCGCCAAAAGCTACATACTCGCCGTTTTCGTTTTGGATAGGAATAATAATTCTGTTTCTGAATCTGTCAATCCAGCCACCGGAATTAGATTTCAGAATCAAGCCGGCTTTTTCTAAAATATCGTCTTTAAACTCTTTTTTCAGTTCCTTATACAGTGAGTCGTACTTGTTCGGTGCCCAGCCCAGCGTAAATTTATCGATAATTTCGTCTGTAATACTCCGTCCGCGAAGATAGGTCATAGCTTTATTCGCGTCATCTGCCGAGCGCAGCTGGAGGTTAAAGAATTTTGCAGCCTTATGGCATGCCTTAATCATCTCTGCTTTCTGGGTTTTGGTCTCGGATGAGGCATGGTATTTAGTCGGGAGTTCAATCCCGAACTTTTCAGCCAGTTCAAGGATTACGTCTTTGTATTCCCGGTTCTGGATTCTAACAAGAAAGCTTAGTGCGTCACCACCGGCTCCGCATGAGAAGCATTTATAGATTCCCCTTGACGGGCTCACTGACATTGATGGTTTTTTATCAGCATGGAAAGGGCAGATTCCCCAGTAATTAGCCCCGCTCTTTTTTAGAGGAACATACTGTGAAACGA
>CANAXK010000204.1 GCA_947365485.1 uncultured bacterium | reverse complement strand
TATCCTTGATGTTTATGAGGATTTCACCCAAAATAACCTTAGCGAAGCAACCTTCCTTGAGATTCTCGGAACGATTGATGAATACTTGAGAAATCGCAATATAAATGAGAATCATGTTGAGTTTAATGAGCTTATTCAATATTTAAATGCGTTTATTACTTGCAAATAATTCGGTAAGAAAATACATTAATACTATTTTTTCTGCTCGTTTTATACTAATAATAGAGTGGAATTAAGAAATAAAATTTTTAGGAGGTAGTTATGGATAGACGCCATAATGATAGATTGTTGTATTTTTATAATGAAGCATTTGCAGAGCTCTATGTGATTAATACTATTGTGCAGATGACGAAAAAATCTTGTGAAGATACTGAATTTAGCGGTCAGTACTATGGGATTCCAGAGGAAAACACTGCAAAATTGAGTGCAGAGCGGAATAACTATATAAATATGCTTACACTTGTGACAGAGCGTATTTCAAATGTAATGCAGCTCAAACTGTCTATGGAAAAAGAATTCACCTTACAGGAGAACGCCGACAATTGCTGCTGACAAGTAGCAGCTCAAGGTTCCGCAAATAAGCGCTCTTAAGCCGAGTCGTGCAAGGTTTTTCTTCTGGTTCGGCGCAAGCTCTCCAATACCACCGATTTGAATGGCGATTGAGCCGAAATTCCCGAAACTGCAAAGCGCAAAACTTGCGAGCATGAAGCTCTTTGGATTAAGTGTGTCTGCAATTCTAGAAAGGTCAACATAAGCAACCATTTCGTTGAGTACGATTTTTGTACCCATGAGCGCTCCGACCGTTGAAGCGTCTTGGAGCGGAACCCCGATTATGATTGCAAATATCGCAAATATTTTTCCTAAGATTAGTTTCAGTGATAAGTGGCTTAAGAACGCGAAGTGCGAACATCCAGGACAGAACTTGTACAATGCAAGCCCGCCAAGCCCTAAAATCCAATCAATGAAGGCTACAAGCGCAACAAGCGCAAGAATCATTGCTGTAACGTTGATAGCGACTTTCATACCTTCTGATGCGCCGTTTGAGATAGCTTCAAACACGTTGGCAAAAGTGCGGCGCTTGGAGATTCTGATGTTGTCACGTGTTTCCGGTTCACCTGTTTCAGGGTACATGATTTTTGCAAGTATTAAAGCACCTGGTGCTGCCATGATTGATGAAGCCAGAATGTAATGAGCAGGGATTCCCATGCCGATGTAGATTGGCATGATTGCACCAGAAATGCACGCCATTGAGCCTGCCATTGAAGCAAGAAGCTCGGAGCGCGTGAGTTTTTCGAGATACGGCTTAATCATGATTTGCGCAAGGATTTGACCGACAAAGGAGCTTGCTACGTTTGAGAGCGCTTCTGCACCTGATACGTGCATGAACTTGTTCATTGCTTTGCCGAGAGTCGCAACAACGCGCTGCATGATTCCGTAATAATAAAGCATGTTTACGAGTACCATCATGAATATGTTTGTGCAAATCAGTTGCACTGCGAAGATTGTGCTTCCTGCGCCGAAGAGTTCTGTGAGTTTCGGGTTGTTGAGCAGAGCGCCGAAAACAAACATACCGCCTTCGGTTGCAAATTCAAGAATTTTCTGGATGAACATCCCAATCATGAGGAAGATTTTTTGGCCGAGCGGGACTTTGAATATGAATATTGCAAACAAGACTTGCAGCAAAAATCCCATGCCGACTGTTTTGTAGTTAATTGCTCTTCTGTTATTTGACATAAGAAAAACGATTAAAAATATAACAACTATTCCGATAAGTCCAATAAATCTTTCCATCAAAACTCCTAACTAAAGTGAATGTTTTAATTATACCAGAAAAGGCGCAACGGGGTAAAGGGGTGGGGGAAAGTAAATTTTTGTTGTTGCGTGTGCGTAATGATTTAAAGGACTTAAATGTGCGATATTACAAGTATGCAACAGATAGACAAAGAAAACGCTATAAAACTTGGCAAAGCAATAAAAGCGATGAGGGAGCAAATGCATCTCTCTCTTAATTCTTTGACTATGAATCATGCTGCTATAACCCCTGCGACCTGGAGTCGAATTGAGAACGGAAAAACTGATATAAAATTTTCTTCTCTTTTGAAGGTGTCAGCAGCTTTAAATTTACCTGTAAACGAATTGCTAAAAGGCATTGATTTCAATTGTTCTTTTGAGGATTAGTTAATCCAAATCATCTGGTTCTGTATCTTGTTCTTTATCAACTAATTCACACAATCCGTAGTATAAATCATCGCTATTTTTAGCAAGCAGTTCTATTATAGTTGTCAAGTTGTAAATGCCTTCTAAATCACCGTATGCCCTGCAATACATACTCAATGTTAACGCTGTTTTATGTACTTCTTCTGCTTGTAGATATATTTTTTTTAATTGATGAAATTCAAGCATAAAAAATATTACTCCCTCTTTTGTTACACGCGTGTAATGCTTTGATTTTATTCTACACGTAACATTACATATATGCAACAAGTTGACAGAGACAATGTTATGAAATTTGCAAAAAGGGTGAAGCAGCTTCGATTGAAGCGTTCAAAATCCCTTAATGGTCTCGTGTTTGAGAATGGCGGAAAAACTTCTGCAACTTGGAGCAGGGTGGAGAATGGCAAAAACGATAGCAAACTCTCAACTCTAATAAAAATATCTGCGGTTTTGGGGATTACTGTAGATGAATTGTTAAAAGGGATTGATTTTGACTATTCTTTGGATGATGAATAGGATTGAAGCTAATTAGCGATGATGAACCCCTCATCCCGTTTTTCTAATGTTCATGCAGAGCCTTCACATTAAAAAACAACCCTTCTCCCACATTGGGGCGAAGGGTTGAAAGTAAAAATATATTAACTACACAGCCTCTACATAATCCAAAATATCTTCTTCTGTGTTCATCTCGGTCGCGCAAACAAGAACCCTGTTCCTGTCAACCTTAATCCCGCCCAGAATATTCTCCTGCTTGAGCTTTGCAAGAAATTCGTCCGCGTCAGCCACTTCAATCACAAATTCGTTGAA
>CANAXK010000203.1 GCA_947365485.1 uncultured bacterium | reverse complement strand
GCAGTAAAATCACGTATGGACTCTGTAATCCTTACAGACCTGGTTAAGGGCATTCCGCTTGGCGTAAAAGTGTGGAGAATGCCGAAGTTCTACGAGAAAATTGCTCACAAATACTTTGTGTCTAAAATGACCGTAAACTGGCTTTTCTACGCTTGCGTTAGAAAAAAAGCCCTGTTATTTGCGTACATAAAACGCTTGTGCGACATAATTGCATCAATTGCGATTATGCTCGTGACACTTCCGCTTACAATTATTGCTGCAATTGGAATCAAGCTTTCAGATTTGGGGCCGGTATTCTTTTTCCAGACACGCATTGGAAAATTCGGACAGCCGTTCAAGATGATAAAATTCAGAACCATGTATCAAGACAAGGTTGAAGACGATTTTGATGATGATTTAACAGAAGTTGAAGCCAACGACAAGAGAATCATACCTTTTGGAAGAATTTTGAGAAAATTCCACATTGATGAGCTTCCACAGATGATTAACGTCTTAAGAGGCGAGATGAGTATTGTCGGCCCAAGACCCGTAAGAGAAGAGATTTATTACGAAAACAAGGAAAAAATCGCGTTTTGGGAATGCAGAAACTGGGTTCGCCCGGGCTGGTGCGGCTGGCAGCAGGTTAACTGCTGCAATCCTGACGCAGAAGAGCGCCTGGAATACGATTTGTACTACATCAAGCACAGAAACACTCTGTGGGAATTGGCAATACTTATTCAGTACATTATTAAAGTTTTCAGCGGAAGATGTAAATAAAAAATAATCCAATTTTTCTGTTTCTGGTATAATAAATTTAAAATGGGAGAATGAAATTATGCTAGAACTATTGAAAAAGAGTGCAATGGAACAGTCCAGAGCGCTTAAGAATAAGGAAATTTCCGCTATTGAGCTTACACAGGCTTCTCTTGACAGAATCAAATCTATCGACGACAAGCTTGGCGCTTTCAATTCGTTGACAGAAGAAACAGCGCTTGAAACAGCAAAACAGGTTGACGAAAAAATTGCCAAAGGCGAAGAATTGCCGCTTCTTGCAGGTGTTCCGCTAGCTCTTAAAGACAACATGAACCTTATCGGGTCAAAAACAACTGCTTCAAGCAAGATTCTTGAAAATTTTGTTTCACCATACAACGCAACTACAACCCAAAAACTTCTGGATAACCTTATCCCAATCGTTGGTAAGGCTAACCTGGACGAGTTTGCAATGGGTTCTTCAAACGAAAACTCTGCGTTCAAAAAAGTTCACAACCCGTGGAATCTGAACAAAGTTCCGGGCGGTTCATCAGGCGGGTCAGCAGCTTCTGTTTCTTCTTGCGAAGCAGCGCTAGCACTCGGCTCTGACACAGGCGGAAGTATCAGACTTCCGGCAAGCTTCTGCGGTATTGTTGGTATGAAGCCAACCTACGGAAAAGTTTCCAGATACGGGTTAATCGCGTTTGCGTCATCTCTTGACCAGATTGGGCCTTTTGCAAGAACGGTTGAAGACGCTGCGGCTTTGTTGGAAGTAATATCAGGATACGACCCGCATGATTCAACCTCGCTTAAGCTGCCTGTAGAAAACTACAGAGAAAGCCTCAACAACGATATCAAGGGGATGAAAATCGGGGTTATCAAAGAGCTTGTATCAGAAGGCTTGTCACCTGATGTTGAAAAAGCTATGAAATCAGCTATTGAGACCTACAAGTCTTTAGGCGCTGAAATTGTAGAAATATCACTTCCAAACCTTAAGCACTCAATCGGAATCTATTACATTCTTGCAACAGCAGAATGCAGCTCAAACCTTGCAAGATTTGACGGTGTAAGATACGGGCACAGAACCCCTGAAGCTAAAAACCTTCTTGAAATGTACTGCAAGAGCCGTGCAGAAGGCTTCGGACCGGAAGTTAAGCGCCGTATAATGCTAGGGACTTATGCTCTCTCATCAGGCTACTACGATGCTTACTACAAGAAAGCGCTCCAGATGAGAAGAGTTGTTACAGAAGATTTCTTGAAGGCATTCTCACAGGTTGATGCCTTGATTTCACCGACTTGTCCGAATACAGCGTTTGATTTGGGCGCAAGAACAGAGGACCCGCTAGCAATGTATCTGACTGATATTGCAACGATTTCTGCAAACCTTGCTGGTATTCCAGCTATTTCAATCCCTGCGGGATTTGATTCAGAAGGTATGCCAATCGGGCTCCAAATCATGACACCGCAGCTTACAGAAGCTAAGCTGTTCAACGTTTCGTATAAGTTTGAACAGGCGCATGATTATTACAAGCAGCTTGCAAATATTTAGAAGTATTTAAAAAAGGGGCGTGCTTCGCACGCCCCTTTTTTTATTGCCTAATTACTCTTTCCGGCTCTATAGCCACAATACGAATATATAAACGGCAAGAGCCTTTCTATATGAAGCTTGTCTGCACACGGAAATTTGGCAAGCACAAGCACCCCGAGCGCATCATCGATGTTTGCAAGACAGTCTTTGAGGGTTAATTTCCTGTCAGGTCTTTTGTCATACGGGTCACAAACCTTGTTCGAGATTTCTGCGGCGCCGAACATTGACACAATAAGCCCTGCTGCAACAGAGGCAATTTTTGCCGGGATATTGTTAAACTTTTTGCTGGTCTCACAGAGTTTTAGCACCCCGCCAACCACCCATGCCGGAATCGCAGCATTAAGAAACAAGAACACGCCTTCCCTAAGCTTATTTTTCTTAGTCTCAGCTGATTCAGAAATCATGCCGGCTGCCACACCGCCTGCAATAGAAGTCGCTGACAGAGTTATCATATCCTGCAAACCATACTTGAGTTTGAGCGGATTTTTCACGCCTTGTTTCTTCATCATAAAAAGCATTGGAACCACGGTACCGACAACAGAGCCTATTCCTGCTTTGAATTTGTCTTCGCGGGTAACGTGGCGTTCCATTGCACGATGGCGCCTCGCAATAAACGGGCTTACAGGAGTTTTGCCCCGAAACCTGCTGTCGCCGTATTCCGGATACGAATCAAATCTTTCCAGTGCGGGATATTTGCTATTTACATTGTTGACCATACACTTTTTACCTGTCCAAATTATAGCGTACACA
>CANAXK010000202.1 GCA_947365485.1 uncultured bacterium | reverse complement strand
ATGAACATCAAACGTCTTCAGGAAATCAACTCTTTCAGAGGTATGAGACACAAAAAAGGTCTTCCTTGCAGAGGTCAGAGAACAAAGACTAACGCAAGAACAAGACGCGGTAAAAAGACCGGACCTATTGCAGGTAAGAAGAAATAAAATTGATTTTCCGTGGGCTGGAACGAGCGAAAGCGAGTGGAACGCCAAAGTAGCGCGGAGCAATAATTTTAGGACAGTCAAAGCAATAAGAAACGACTAAAACGAAATTAAAAATAGTTAAACATAAGGAACAGAAAAATGGCAAGACCAAAAACTACAAAGAAAAAAGAAAAGAAGAACGTATTGCAGGGTGTTGTACACATTCAATCAACATTCAACAATACAATTGTTACTTCTACAGATACTCAAGGTAATGCTATTGCTTGGGCAACAGCTGGTGCAACAGGCTTCAAAGGTGCAAGAAAAGGTACTCCATTTGCAGCACAGTCAGCAGCAGAATTGGTTGCTAAGAAGTCAATCGACCAAGGTATGAAAAAGGTAGAAGTACATATCAAGGGACCTGGTTCAGGTCGTGAAACAGCAATCAGAGCAATCCAGGCTGCTGGTTTGGAAATCACTTTGATTAAAGATGTTACACCAATTCCTCACAACGGATGCAGACCTCCTAAAAAGAGACGTGTGTAATAAATAGATAAAGATAGAACATTGCGGGGGCTTGCTTTGAAGCCAAAGAAGTAAACCATAGATGCCCCGCTAAAGAAAAGGAGAAAAAAATGGCAAGATACACAGGGCCTACGAATAAATTATTTCGTAACTACGGCGTAAAAGACTTATCAAATAGAAAATTAACATCTTCTATGAGACAGACAGCATCAGGACAACATGGTGCAGTAAGAAAAAAACTTTCTGAATACGCTATTCATTTGAATGAAAAACAAAAAATCAGATTAACATATTTAGTAAGCGAAAAGCAATTTGCAAAATACTATAACGAAGCAGCAAGAAAGAAAGGTGTAACAGGTACAATCCTTTTACAAATTCTTGAATCAAGATTAGACAACATCTTATTCAGAGCTGGTTTCGGTGTAACCCGCAAACAATCAAGACAGATTGTTAACCATGGTCACGTATTAGTAAACGGCAAAAAAGTAGATATTCCATCATATTTAGTAAAAGCCGGTGATGTAATCACAGTTAAGGCTAGAAGCAATGATTACCTCAAAACAGTTATGAGTACAATTGATTTATCTTGTGCTCCTGCTTGGATTACAGTAGATAAAGACGCTTTGAAGATTACTTTCGAAAGAATTCCTCAAAGAGAAGAATTAGATCCTGAATTCAAAGAACAACTTGTTATAGAGTACTATTCAAAATAGGCTGATAGGAGAAAATAATATGGAATTAAAAATTAAAACTGTTAATACAATGACCAGCTCTGATGGTTCACAATACGGTAAATTCACCATTGAACCGTTGGAAAGAGGATTTGGAACAACTATCGGTAACGCACTTAGACGTGTATTGCTTTCAAGCCTAGAAGGTACTGCTGTAACTTCTTGCAGAATTGAAGGTATCACACATGAATACACTGCAATTCCTGGTGTATTGGAAGACGTTATTGATGTTATGTTGAACCTTAAGGGTTTGGCAATAAAAACAGATTCAAAAGAACCTCAACAATTGAGAATTGATATTGATAAACCTGGTCCTGTGTTAGCAAGCGACATACAGCTTCCTGCGGGTGTTAAGGTTGTTAACCCTGACTGGTTGATTTGTACAATCGCTGATGGCGGCTCATTCCACGCTGACATCGTTGTAGAATCAGGCAAAGGCTATGTAGCGAACGACGTTCCAAGAAACGCTAAGGCAGGAACTCCTATCGATATGTTACCTATTGATGCTACTTTCATGCCAATCAAGAGAGTAAGCTACGAAGTTGAAAACACACGTGTTGGCGACAGCATTGATTTCGACAAGTTGACTCTTGAAATTTGGTCAAACGGTACAGTTGATGTTACAACAGCATTAACTCAGGCAGCAGATTTGCTAATCGAACACTTTGTTCAGATTTCTGCAATCACAGGCAAGGCTCCTCTTAGAGAAATTGAAGAAGTTGTTTCTGTTGAAACAGAAGAAGTTGCAGAAGTTTCTGACGAAGAACCTTCAATTACAATCGATGAATTGGAATTGTCAGTTCGTGCTTACAACTGCTTGAAAAGAGCTAGCATCAATTCAATGGCTGAACTTCTTAAGAAATCAGAACATGATTTGTTAAACATCAAGAACTTTGGTAAAAAATCATCTGACGAAGTAATCGAAAGATTGCACCACTTTGGTTTAGACCTTGCTCCAAACCCAGAGTTGGATGAAGACGGAATGGTTATCCAGGGTGCTGACGAAGAATAGTTAATAAAATATAAGTAATAATAAGGAAAAGTAAAAATGAGACACCAAACAAAAAAACATACGCTTGGTAAAGCACAAGACCAGAGAAAGGCTTTGTTGCGTTCATTAGCTACTGAACTTTTTACTCACGGTGAAATCAAAACAACTATGGCAAGAGCAAAAGCTCTTCAACCATACGCTGAAAACGTAATCACTATGGCTAAAAAGGGTGACTTGAACTCAAGAAGACAGGCTGGTAAATATATTTTCGATAAAGAAATCGGACAATTGATTGACACAGCTACAGGTGAAGTATTTGATGCTCCACAAGAAGGCAAGAAATTGGCTAAACAAACTGTTTTGAGAAAACTATTCAGCGTTATTGGCGTTAAATACTCTTCAAGACAGGGCGGTTATACAAGAATCTTCAGACTTCCTCCACGCAGAGGGGATGCTTCTGAAATGGCATTAATCCAGTTGGTATAATTAATGCGCTACGCTCTTGACGTCCAGTATCGTGGAAAAAACTACGATGGAAGCCAGATACAGTTTGAAGGCGGAAAAGAAATAGGAACCACAATACAGGGCGAACTGGAGAAAGCACTATGCACTTTGATAAAAGACGGCGAAAGCCGTTCAAACAGACCGATAAAAACAATCTTCTCCGGAAGAACTGATAAAGGTGTAAATTCATTAG
>CANAXK010000201.1 GCA_947365485.1 uncultured bacterium | reverse complement strand
TGCCGACATGACGCACATCAGCGGCGGCATCTCGATAGTGAAATATGGCGCTATTAAGATGAGCCGCGCAAATATGTGTTTTCGCTCTGCACACTCGGGAAGAGGAAGAACATAATTTTTGCAATCAGGAATTTCTTCAAATTCATTGAGCGCAACAAAATCAACGACCTCTATCTGGTACTCGGCGGAGGTACGTGGAAAAAATTTGAAAACGAGCTTTTGAGCACCATCGGAGAATTTGACCGCTCAAAAATCATTCTCACAGGCTACATAAAAGACGAAGACCTGCCCAAATGGTACTCAAACGCCTTGATGTTCATCTACCCTTCTTTGTACGAAGGCTTCGGACTTCCGGTTTTGGAAGCAATGCAGTGCGGATGCCCTGTAATATGTTCTAACACATCCTCGCTTCCGGAGGTTATTGGAGATGCAGGAATCCGGATAAATCCCGAAAACGACGAAGAGTTATGCGAGGCGTACGAAAAAATGTATTATGACGAATTTTTCCGCGAAATCTGCATTGAGCGAGGGCTAATCAGAGCAAAGAAATTCAGCTGGGAAAAATGCGCGTCAGAACTTCTGGAGTTTATTGAAACAAAGCTTGTTCAAGAATGAATACAGATTTTTTTCCAGCCAAATAATAGCGTTTCTTACTTCCATCGGAGAGTTATTGAGAACTCTGAACCGGATTTTTCTGTAAAGATTAAGCTTTGAAAACCTGTCTTCTTCCGTAATCTTAAACCTGCCGGCATGGTTTTCAATAAGGTTCAAAGGATAGTCTGAAACAGAAGATATGACTTCGCGCCAGTCTTTGACTTCGCCGAGCACATAGATTCCGTTTTTGATAACGCTTGTTTTTACAAAAGGGAATTTATGGCGTGTAATAAGGCGTTTCCATTTGTAAGTCAGGGTGTTTGCTGTGTGGTTGTACTTATCAATATAGACTTCTGATTTAAACCCGTGTTCATGTAAAGTCTTGCTTAGGCCGATTTCGTATTTAGAAATAATAAGCCCTTTATCCTGTTCCTGTTTTATGCTATCGATAAAGTCTTCAAAAGCCTTGCTTTTAAAAACCTGAGGCTTAAATATAAGAAAATAGCTTTGCAGGTGGGGTTCAAAAGCAGCATTGTTTATACCGTAGTTATTTTTTGTAAGTCCCCAGAAATCGCATTTTTTCTTTGACATTTTATCGAAAACAGGCTCCAGCGGATAAAAAGGCCCATAGCAGGAGTCGTTTGCAAGCACAAGTTCATCAAAATCGAATCCGTGTTCTTTTGCAAACAAGAAACCGCGTTTGTATGAGCCGAAATCGTACTCGCCATGGTTTTGAATCAGGGTATAATCAGCAATTCCTGTCAGGGATTGGGGATTTTTTATATTTTCGCAGTCAGACACAAAGATGAGAGTTGAGCAAACCTTTTTCAGGGTTTTCAGGTAGTAGATAACATATTCATCAACTATACAATCTTTATCCCAGTGAGCAAAAACGCAAAGTCTTTTCATAGGATTATTTTAGCATAAAATCCACTTAATATATGATATCAGGATGTGGATTATAATTTATAATAAAACTTGAAAGAGGGACGTAATGGTTATAAGAGTTTTATTATTGTTTTTGTCGCTAATTGTGTTAGTGAATTTGTGTATTATAACTTTATGCTACATTACAGGCGAGAATCTGTACCAGAAGTACGGAAAACAAATGCTTATGACATTTGGCGCTTTTGTTTTCTTTGTAGCAGCTCTTTATGTAGCCTTAGCCCTTATCGGCCTAAAATAGTATAAGAAAGGATTGAGATGGACAAAAAGTTTTTTGGAATGCCGGTTCTGGTGTTGTGTTTGCTCGTGTGTTTTCTCACAATGTGCAACCCGTTCGTTATGGTTGGTCCCGGAGAAAGAGGGATTAAAATAAGACTCGGGGAGGTTGAGCAGCAGTGTTATGGTGAAGGCCTGCACCTGATTTTTCCATTCATACAAAAATTCAGAACAATGGACGTTAAGACTCAAAAAAATACATTGACCACCTCTGTCTATACAAAAGACATCCAACAGGCAAGAATTACCTATGTTATCAACTACAACGTACAGCCGGACAAAGTTAACAAGCTGTTTCAGGAAGTCGGCATGGATTACGTAAGCACAATCCTTACTCCGGTTGTAGAAGGTACAATCAAAGACATTATAGGGAAATGGAACGCTCAAGACCTGATTGCAAACAGGGAAAAAGCAACAGGCGATATACTATTCAAGCTCCAGACCCAGCTCGGTGATAACTACATTAACGTTACAGACTTCCAGATGACAGAAATCAACTATTCTGATGTGTTTGAGCGCGCAATTGAAAGCAAGGTAACAGCGGAACAGGAAGCATTGAAGGCAAAGAACAAAACTGTTCAGGTTCAGGAAGAAGCACGCCAGAAAGTTATTGCAGCAGAGGCAGAAGCCCGCTCAATGGCAATCAGGGCACAGGCTTTGAGTCAGAACAAGTCGCTTGTTCAGTATGAGGCAGTGCAGAAATGGGATGGCAAAATGCCGCAGTATATGTTAGGAAATTCGGTTCCGTTTATAAATATTTCGGCAAAATAAAAAAAACGAGGCGGCTTTTCAAGCCGCCTCGTTTTTTTTGTGCTACGCACGTAGACATACTGTCGGCAGACAATCGCGGTGCTACAAGTGCTATTTAGAACCACATGCCTGCCTCAATGGTCGGAACTACTTTTTGTTACTTTGAATGTAACACAATACTCATTGTGTTACATTATACCATCATGCTGGTTAAAAAGCACCTCCCCGAGCGACTTTAACCCCACCCCCTCTCCTTAGGGAGAGGGGGTGGGGTGAGGGGTCAACCTCAACCTCCTAAAACCCTTGCACAAAAAGCCATACCCCACCCTAACCCTCCCCATCCAGGGAGGGAACACGCCCTGCTTTTAACAAAATTCCACAACCAACCTGCAACCCCCATCTCGACAGGGCGGAGCCTCTCCACATCCACCCACATGTAACACAATGAGTATTGTGTTACATTCAATGCTCTCCCAAACAAGAATAGAAAGGAAGAGAACGTGAAACAAACCGGATTTTCATTGATGGAAATGATGATAG
>CANAXK010000200.1 GCA_947365485.1 uncultured bacterium | reverse complement strand
CATCTTCGTTAACCTTGCCTTTTCCGTGGATGTTTTCGTCGTACAAGAAAACAATCTTAGGGAAAAGAACCGGTTTTTTGCATTCTTTCTTGCCCTGACCGCCCATTCTGATTTTGAGCATTGCAAGAGTAGCCATCTTTTCGTACTGCTCTGTACCAAGACCTGCAGATACTGTGATGAACGGGTAGTCGCCTCTTGAAGACGCTACAGTGTTGAACTTGTATTCCCAACCCTGGAACCCTTGTTCAAAGTCTTTTTCAAGGTCTTTTAAAGCTTCTTCTCTTGCTTTTTCAAAGGACAAGCCTAAGCACAAGTACTTGTTGTACTGTCTTTCAAAAGTCTTTTCAGCGTAAGGAGCAAGGATTTTGTCAACTTCTGCAACTGTAAATCCGCCGTACTGCTGGCTTGCTGCAGCCATAACAATATCTCCGATTACGTCAAATGCAACGTCAAGCGATTTAGGCTCGTTGTACCAGAGGTTGCCCATTTCAAATCCGCCCTTAAGAACAGAAGCCACGTCAAACAAGCAGCAGTTCATTGTGTCGCGTCTTGCTGACATATCGTGGATGTAGATGTAGCCGTCTCTGATTGCCTGCAATTCGTCAACAGTGAGGAAGAATTTTTTGTACAATTCTTTGTTAAGCTCGTTGAAGATTAATGAACGCTTGGTTGAAACAAGTGTAGAATCCGCGTTGGAGTTTTCCTTGTCGCCGATGTACATAATCTTTTGAGATTCCTGATAAACTTTGTCTAGCATGTGCACAAAATCCTGTTTGTAGTTTCTATAATTTCTATAGCTGTGCGCAACGTTCGGGTTGATGTGCTCAAGCGCGCCTTCAACGAGGTTGTGCATGTCAGCAATAGTAACTTCGGTTTTGTTCATTCTTACAATATTATTATCCACGAAATCGCAGATTTGTTTCAATTCCACATCTGTCAACTCCACTAACATTCTTGTAGCGGATTTTTTAACAGCGTTTATAATCTTTTTGTTGTCAAACTCTTCTCTAGTGCCGTCTTTTTTGATAACACAAATGCAGCTGGATTTAAGAGGAGTAACCTGAGCGCTCTTTTGCTCGCTCTGGGTGTTGAGTTTTGAAATTTGCGACATAAATTCGCTATTTGCTGCGGCAGTGCCTTTTATGACATCAGTCGTAACCTTCGGAGATGAAAATTCTACGATATTTCTTTCCTTATTCAAACTATTTTGCATTGCCTTAAAACCTCCTAATCTACGCAAAGACGAGCTATTTTTTAGTTCAGCTTTCCTTATATTTAGAGAATAACATTCTCTTCCCAAAATCTAATCCACTATATAAATGATAATTCAAACAATGATTCTTATCAAGAATTTCACAAAACTCAACAAAGGGGCTAAACCTAATATTGGCAAGTGTTTCAGCTTTTCTTGCGATTGTTAAAATTGTAACGTTTTTCGCATGAGACAAACTTAATTTTCTTGACAAATCTTGTGACTGTTATTAATTGTGAATCATACACTAAAGGAATAAAAACAATCATAAGGCATGCTCGTTTGTAAACATTTGTAACGATTTCCTCCCCTACCCGTTATTAAATGAAAAAATGTGGAATTATATAATCATGAGATACAGACTTCAAATATGCTCACATAATGCCCAATTTGCCTCAAACTCGCTCATATCAATGCTTTTCGGGGGGGGGGGCAAGGCTAGAAGCTTGGCGTAGCCTTTTTGATGGCAGAGTAAATGTAGCTAGGCAATTTTTTGCGCATGGCCCTCTCTATTGTGAGAGGCCGCAGTTATACGTGATCTTCGCGAACGCTACAAATGCTGGAGAGGGTCAACCCCATCCAGCTTTCCAACTATTACTCTCCAAAAAACAAGCTGGTTGCTTAGCTGTCCAGCTGTTTAGCTGCTCTACGGAGGTGTTCTCATGATCATCTCTACAAACCTTTCTTCGCTTATCACCCAATCCTCTTTAAAATACTCCACTCTCAAACTCAACGAGGCCATCGAACGCCTCACTACAGGGTACAAAATTAACCATGCCAAAGACAATGCAGCAGGCTATGGAATCGTGCAAAATATGACAACCAAACTCGGCTCCCTGTCTGTGGCAGAAGACAATGCGTCCATGGCCCTGGACCTTCTCTCTACCGTGGAATCAACACTGAGCATAGTAACTTCTCACGTGCAACGAATCCGCGACCTTTCAGAAATCGCCGCAAATGAAACATACTCCGAAGAATCCCGCGCCGCACTGCAAGTAGAAATTAATTCCCGCCTCGCAGAAGTAGACCGGATCTTTGAAAGTGCAGAATACAACGACCTCGACCTGTTTAGCCTTGCCAAAGACTACGGTCTGTCAATCATGAGTGCAGAAGTAGAAAGAATTGCCGACGAGACGACTACCTTCCAACAGCTCGGTATCACCTCAACCAGGTTCTCAGTGTACGACTCCTCTAATACGCTTTTGGAAGAATACACTCTTGATAGCGACTCCACCCTCGGGGACTTTCTGGATGCTCTAAAAAGTCAAGGTTTTACAACCTCCATTAACAATGGAATAATCTCAATTTCTTCCTCATCCGGCAAGTACATCACCGGCTCTCTTGCTGACGATTTGGGTATAACAACAAACTCTACCACAGTTATCGACTCTTCTACCATGTCATCCACCCTTGCATTGACAGGTACCAGTACTAGTACTGCTGATGTGGATACTACTTTTGGGGAGTTGGGGATATCTGATTCTAGGTGTGTGGTGAAAAACTCAGGTAACTCTTCTATAAAGACTATTACAGTCAAATCCACAGACACTCTGGATAGTTTTATCACGCAGTTAGCAAGTAGAAGCATTACTGCGAGTCTGACGGATGGTGTTATGAGTTTTGTCTCTGATAGTGGGTATACGATTACGGGGAATTTGGCGAATAGTTTAGGGGTGGTGCAGAACTGTGTTACAACCACTATTTCTTCTACACAGACCGGTTCTTTTTATGAAACCAGATATTCTATCAGGTGTGACAGTACTACAGAAACAGGTACATCTACTGTCTCTACCGGACAATTTAAGGCCAAGCCTAGTGTGACGGATACCGAAAATTTGATGTCAGTGTCGGAGGCGACTGAA
>CANAXK010000199.1 GCA_947365485.1 uncultured bacterium | reverse complement strand
AAAGTTTGTATCATAAAATCAAACCGGAATTACTTAAAGCAAGACATCCGCAGTTGAATATGGATTCCATAAAAGACGCTACAGGTAAGCTTCTTGATAAAAATCTCTGGAAGAACATCGATGGCAAACCTTTTAGTATGAACGTTAAAACTCCTATGACAGTTGCAAGACCTAAATACTGCGGAGACATAGCTGAATCAACTTTCAAAGCAATGGGTATTGATATTGATATGGCAAAAAATGCCGGCAAAGCTACTCATGAAATGACTTTAAGAGATGGAAGCAAACTTATCGATGCATTAAAACCTAAAGATATGTACATTGCTGTAACAGAAGAAGGTATGGGAACTACTTTGAAAGGTTTAAAAGATACAAACTTCTTCTCTTTAGAATATATTGATAAAGAATTCCTAAGCAAAGCTATGCCAGAACTTGATATGAACACAGCATTTGTTGAAGGTAAAATAACACACCCTAGCACTTGGAAAACTAAAACTGGTGAATCAGCTTCTAAATTCGATATTTATATTTCAAACTATTTAGAAACAGCAGAAAGCACTCCTGTTTATACTGGTGCAAAAAGAATTGAAGAAGGCAATATTCAGAAGTATGTTGCATACCAAGATAATGGTAATGGTGGTTTAGGCAGTGCTATTACTACTGATATGGTTCTTAAAGATAAGAATGTTGATACTGTTAATAAAATAATTGGCTGGGCTGTCGAAATTCTAACAAGAGTTCCGGTGGGATTATGCACAGTTGCAATGATACCAAAAATTCTGAATATATTTGATAATTTCAAGGCTAAAAAACAGCCAGAAAAATCAATAAAAGAAGAGGCTAAAGATAATATTGCGCTTCAACAAAAAGAAGATAAAGCTGGTAATGTAAGTTTTAAAGGCAAAAAACCTAACCCTAACAAAGTAACAAAATGGCTTGGTAAGAATTATGCTCTTAAATTGCTTAACAGTGATAAAATACAAAAGTTTGTGGAACAATTTGATAAAAAATTTAACATGTCAATGACAGAAGCGATGACAATTCTTGGTTCGCTCTTTATGAGTGGTTCTTATGTAGCTGGTACTTTGACTAACAAAAACTTTGATAAGGATAGAAAAACTACATTGGCTATTAACCAGACATTAGGATTTGTTATCCCAACAGCCCTTGGTGCGTGGATTGGTGCTAAAATAAGGTCACGTGTTAAAGAAGTGACATATAAATTTGCTGGTCTGCAGGCTCAACGTATTAAACTACAAGCACAAAGCGGTAAGATAACTAAAGAAGCTGAAGCAGAAGCTCTTAAAACTATTGCAAAAGCTAGTAAAGGTGTTCCTGTGTTAGCAGGTTTAACAGTATTTACTTTCATTTACAGATTCTTCACTCCAGTCGCAATAACTCCAGGTGCAAACTACTTGGGAGATAAATGGAATAATAGAAAAAAATCAAAAGTTCTTGCTGAACAACAAAAAGCTCGAGAATTAAAACTAGAACCAAAGAACGCAGATTCTGAAAAAGAGATAAGGCTTGAGCCTCAAGTTAATGCAAAATCTGTAGCTTAAAGAAATGCAAACCTAATGTGTACATACAAAAAACGCCTCTTGTGTTGGTCAGAGGCGTTTTTATTTATTGTCTGTTTATTATATAATTATTTCTATGGAATACGTTTTTTTAGAGAGTGTTGATTCGACTAATAAGTATGCAAAAGAAAATATCAAAAATTTGCCTGACAAAACCTTAGTCTATACACATAACCAAACCGCAGGACGAGGCAGGCTGGAGCGCAAATGGAGCTTCTGCGGCGAGGATAATATTTATGCGAGCCTTGTTTTGAAACCCTCAAGCGAGATGAAGGAAGTCTATTCCAATCTCACCCAGCTTTTGTGCCTTGTGCTTGCACAAACTTTTGAAGATTACGGCGTTATTCCGAAGATTAAGTGGCCCAATGATATTCAAATAAACGGGAAAAAGATTTCGGGAATCCTCGCAGAAGGAGTTATTGAGGGCGGAAAACTCGAAGGGCTTGTTCTCGGATTCGGGATAAATTTGAACACAAAGATAGAAATTTTATCCAAAATTAATCAGCCTGCAACATCTTTAAACATTGAAATTGGGCAGGATGTGGATAAGGAAATTTTTCTGAAAAAAGTTTTAGAAAAGTTTTGTTTATTGTATGATAGTTTTATTGAGAATGGATTTTTATTAATAAGAGAAGATTACATAAGAAGAGCCGGATTTCTCAATAAAGAAGTGACTGTCAAGGTTTTTGATAAATCAATAACCGGAATAGCAAAGGATATTACAGGCACAGGCGCTTTAAAATTAGTTGATAACGAAAACAAAGAACACGTACTTTTAATAGGAGATATTTTATGAATGAATTACTAGTTCAAGGCTTATCCGTAATGAGCATTGGGATGGGAACTGTACTTGCATTTTTGTGCATTACAATCTTTTCAATGGTCGTTATGTCAAAAGTCGTTGGAAAATTAAACCAGATTTTTCCGGAGGTTGTCTTGCAGCCGGCTGGTGGAAAAGCAAGAAAGGCTGCTTCTTCAAGTGATGAAGAAATTGCGGTTGCAATCTTGTCAGCAATACTCGGGAACAAAAAATAATTAATTTTGATATAAAGAGAGGAAAAAACAATGGCAAAAAAACTAATTAAGGTTATGGATACATCATTCCGTGATGGCTTCCAGTCAATTTACGGGGCAAAAGTTCTTGTAGAAGACTTTATTCCTGCACTTCAAGCAGCTGTAGGCGCTGGTATCAAGCACTTTGAAACAGCCGGCGGTGCAAGATTTCAGGCTCCAATATTTTTCTGTAATGAAAATGCGTTTGAAACAATGGACAAAATCAGAGCTGCAGTTGGCCCTGATATTAAATTGCAATCACTTGCACGTGGCGTAAACGTTGTTGGGCTTAACTCACAACCGCGCGACGTTATTGACTTGCACGCAAAAATGTTTGCAAAACACGGAGTTAATGTTATCAGAAACTTCGATGCGTTGAACGACGTAAACAACCTGATTGATTCTGCAAACTCAATCAAACAGCACGGGCTTCAACACGAAGTAACAATCACAATGATGGAACTTCCGTACGGCTGTGAAGGCGCTCATGATGTTGCTTTCTACGAA
>CANAXK010000198.1 GCA_947365485.1 uncultured bacterium | reverse complement strand
GATAACGGAAGGTTTGTAAACCGTCAAGATGTCTACAATTTTATCCATGCCCGCGGAAAGATTATTCACAAAAATATTTCGCCACACACTTTGAGGCACAGTTTTGCAACCCATCTCTTGGAAAACGGGGCAGATTTAAGAATAGTGCAGGAATTGCTCGGACACAGCGATGTTTCTACCACACAGCTTTATACGCACATCAGCAAGAAGAGGTTGAAAGAAGTTTATTTTTCTATTAACAAAAGTTAACAATAAGTGTAACAAATTTGCGCAATTTTATATTTTATGGTACCTTTTAAGAAGGATAAAACCTTATAAATGGTGAGGAGTTATGAATAATACAACGCTGAGAAGATCAAACATTACAAGAGAAAAAGTTGCAATGATGGAGGCGCTTACCCGCTATAACAGAGAACATCAGGATGATGATTTTTACAGAAAGCAGAGCAAGGATAAAGAACTTGACGCTTTGTGGCAATCATTTGGTGTAAAACAACAAAAGAGCGAGAAAGCACCGCAGGTCTACTTTGTCACAGGTTTGATTGCAGGCGTTATTGTTACTCTGTTGATTACAACTTTTGTAAGTCTGCTTATCAATATTTCAACACCAAAAGACGATGTTGTTGTTCCTGCTAAGAAAGTTTCAACAGGCACAGGCAAATTTACATTTATTCCGGCAGACACTTCTTCTGCAAAAACAACTCCTGCTCCGGTTCTTTCAAACGAAGAGTATGTTGTTAAGGAAGGCGACACGCTTGAAAGCATCGTTATCAGATTTTATGGTTCTTTTGACATGAACAAAGTTAACATGATTCAGGAAGCTAACAAAATGGCTAACCCGAACGCGCTTTCTATCGGTCAAAAGCTAATTATTCCGATGAACCAATAATGTATGGCAAAGATTAAATCAAAATACGTATGTCAAAACTGCGGCTATGAAACAGCCGGCTATCTAGGTAAATGCCCTGAATGTGGAAGCTGGGGTTCTTTTGTCGAAGAAATTGACACGCCTGTTTCAAAAAAAGACGCTGTTCAGGAAGTTTTTGACACAACCCCTCCAATGCGCCTTAATGAGATTGAGATGAATACTGAAATAAGGATGAAAACCAATATTTCAGAATTTGACAGAGTGCTCGGGGGCGGAATTGTGCAGGGCTCACTTGTGCTCATTGCAGGTGACCCGGGGATTGGTAAGTCAACTATTCTTTTGCAAACCTCAGGTGAGCTTTGTAAGAACAACAAAAAAATTCTCTATGTTTCGGCAGAAGAATCAGCGAGCCAGATTAAACTAAGAGCCGAACGACTCGGGGTTAAATCAGATTGTCTTTATATTTACCCCCAGACAAATCTTGAGCTTATCAAAAAACATATCGAAAACATGGAGCCGGATTTGGTTATTGTCGACAGTATCCAGGCGATTTATACATCTCAAATCCAAAGCTCTGCCGGAAGCGTTTCCCAAATCAGAGAGTGCTGCAACTCACTTATGCAGATTGCAAAATCAAGAAATGTTTCGATTATTGTAATCGGGCATGTGACAAAAGAGGGCAATATTGCAGGGCCCAAGGTTCTTGAACACATGGTCGATACTGTTATCCAGTTTGAGGGCGATAAATACAAGACTTATAGAATCCTGCGCTCAATCAAGAACAGGTTTGGTAACACTTCAGAAGTCGGGATTTTTGAGATGAGCGGAAAAGGTTTGACCGAGGTTGTTAACCCGAGTGAACTCTTTTTAAAAGAATACAACCAGACCCAGACTCCGGGAAGCACAATTATTGTAACAAGCGAAGGCACAAGACCGCTTCTTGTTGAGATTCAGGCGCTTGTCGGAACAACTCCTTATCCTGCTCCGAGAAGGGTTGCAAACGGAGTGGACACCGGAAGAGTACTCCAGATTCTTGCGGTGCTGGAAAAACGTATTGGTTTGAATCTTTCAAAACAGGATGTTTACGTAAACGTAATCGGCGGGATTGATGTTAACGAGCCCGCTGCGGATTTGGGGATAGCGCTTGCGATTGTGACCTGCGTAAGGGATGTGGTGTTTGATTCTCATACCGCGATTATTGGTGAAATCGGGCTTTCTGGTGAAATCAGGGCGGTTAATCATATAGAAAAACGTATTAATGAGGCTCAAAAACTCGGGTTCAAGCGGATAATTATTCCGGAATCAAACGAGCTTCAGGAAGAATTTAAAGGAATCGAGATTGTAAGGGTTAAGAGGATTCTGGAGGCTATTACCCGCGGGGTTAAGCATGGCAATTGATTCACATGTGCATTACGGTAATTCTTTCTGGGGAGATTTTTCTCCGGAGTATTTGTTGTCCATTCTGGGTGAAAGTGTTGATTATGCTATTTGCTCAAACCTTGAAGGGATTGATAGCAATACTTTTAAAGATGAGTACGAATGCAACATTGACATAATTCGGGTTTCCCAAAAATATCCAAAACTCAAGCCTCTTGCTGTTTGTCAGGTTGATAGAATGTCTGACACTAAAGTTATAAGAGAGCTTTTGGAAAAGTACCCTGAATTTATCGGGCTCAAGATTCACCCGGAGTGCATGAAGCTTCCGGCAAACTCTGATAAGTACGACAAATACCTTGAGGTTGCCAGAGAGTTCAAAAAGCCATGTCTTTATCATTCCGGGCATATAAAATCAAGGTTTTCATCACCGGAGTTGATTTATGAAAAGGCGAGACAGTTTCCGGATGTTCCTATCATTCTCGGACACCTTTCAACAGGCCCTAAACCTTCACATGAGGCAGCTATAGATATTATGGTTGATTCAATTGAGAACGAGAGTGCGACTTTGTATGTGGATGTTTCATGGATTGATTTTGGTACAGGGAATCTTGAAGATACGATTATGCTTATTGAGAGGTTGAGAAACACTTCTAAAGGCGATTTTACGCACAGAATAATGTGGGCGTCTGACGCTCCTGTTGGCGAGTTCAACCAGCAAAAGGATTTGTATGTGAAGAATCTGGAGACTTTCAAGTCTAAGATTTCAGAGCATTTCAAGGACGAGAAGCTGCTAGAAGATTTGCTGTGTAATAATGCGAGAAGGCTGTATAAGTTTTAGCAATATTATCCCCTCTCCCTCTCCCTACGAATATGGAACGCTCTCAACCCAACGCCCGCACAAAA
>CANAXK010000197.1 GCA_947365485.1 uncultured bacterium | reverse complement strand
GAAGATAATTTTAGGATACCCTCTTTTCGGGTGGGAAAAGTTGTGATGTAGTTGTCGATTACCTCATACACATCAGGTGCTGAAGTATTGGCAGCGTGTTTTTTCAGGCCAAGTTCTGCATAATAATTTCCCTTATCCTTATTTCCAAGTTTATACTCATTTTTGGAAAAGTCAGACCAGCTTTCTGCTAGCGTTGTCTTATTCAAATACTCTTTTGCTTTTCCAAACTCGCCGTTTTTGTAATACCCTTTTGCAATGAGCAAATTGTCATAGTTAGTGAGTTTCGGGTCTAACTTCTTTATTTCGTCAATCGATTTTATTGAATAACGCCCGTCAGGAGCTTTTTCAAGATAATTTTTGAAATGAATCAGCGCTCTTTCTTTTGACTTTGCAGCCTGTTTTTCACTCTTGTGCGGGGTTGTTGTTTCAATTAGTCCCAGATAGTATTCGGAGGCAATCGCATAGTCGCTTGTCGGGTATTTTTTTATAATTTTTTTGAAATGTCCTTTTGCCTTAACATCCTGATTCTCAAACATCAGGTTTGCCATATTGTATCTGCTAATCGGAACTATTGAGGATTTTGAATTGGAGCGCACAATTCTATTGTACTTTTTGATTGCAAGTTCGTTTTTGCCCATATTAGTCGCGCATCTTGCCTGCCTGAAAAGCGCAGAAGATTTAAGACTGGAGCCTGACGGAACTTTTCCAAATTCCTGATAAGCTTTTTCATAGTCACTCGCCTTGTAGTCTTCAAGAGCTACAGAGTAATTCTGAATCCCTCTGGATTCTGATGAGGTATGATTGTACGCAAAATAGCCTATCGTAAAGATTGCAAGCGCCACTGCAATATACAAATCGTATTTTTTTCTTCGTCTTCTCATTCAAATTTATCCCAACAGTCTATCATTCCCAATTAAACACAAAAGACTCACGCCTTTTACATATTACCATTCTAATATAGAAACATGCAAAAGGAAAATCCTGTAATAAAAAATTACATTCTCTCATCAGAAACACGTATCCTCAAAGAAGATACGTGTCTCAAAAATAATAATCCGACTACTGCTTTTGGAATTTTTCAATATCATGAACCCTCAAAGCAAAGTAAGGTTTCGTTTTTTCTTTTTCCTTGAGGAATACAACAAACGTATCGTCAAAGAAGAAATACCTTGAGTGCTCCGGAGGCATATATGACATTTTCATAAACGTCATAGCAGCTTCGCTTTTCAGCTTGACACCGGCGTTGTCCATTTCAAACTTAACAGTTTCCATCGCCTGGTCGATTATAATATTGGTTCCTTTAACCCTTTTTCCGGAAAGCTCGTCAAACGACTTTTCCTCAAAGAATTTCAGGTTAGGCACTTTCAACTCATCGTTTTCGCCAAACTCTTTTTCACCCTTGTAAAGCCCCTGTTTTTTCAACATATCAGAATAGATGTAGTTGAAAGGCTTGGTGTTTGAAGTCTTGTACAAATAAACTTCGTCGTTCTTTTTGGTCTCAAGCGCCACAGCGTAATCAGAAGGAGAGTTGTAGAACAAAACTCTAACGCCCTGCGCAAGTTCTTTTGAAGATTTTTTGTTAATCCCGAAGAACTCAGCTTCCTGACCTCTGAAAGCTGATTTGCCCAACTTGTCAAAAGGCTTTGCAAACTCAAAATCTTTTTTGAGCATTGCATAAATGATGAACTTTTCGTCACTCGGATTCCAGTCAATCTTATCAAGAATATCGCTTGTTTCGTTGAATTTTTTCTTGATAGCCTTGGCAATAATCTTCTTTGTCTTTTTGGTTACTTTTCCGAAATACTTGTAATAGCATTTTTCGGAAATATCCTCAACCGTAAATTCCTGTTTGTTGAGTTCATTAACCATAACAGGCGTACCGTCAGGGAATTTCACAGGGTTATGCACGATTTTGTCCATAAAATCGTTCCAAACAATCTGGAAAGTACCAACCCAGACTCTGTCCTGAACGGTAGTTTTGCTCTGCATCGTAGGCAGAATTTCGATGTCGCCTGCAAATGCCGGCGCGAACAACAACATTGTTGTAAATAAAGATAAAATTAGTTTTTTCATAGCAATAAGATTTTAGCAAAGATTCAGAAAAAACACAAATGTTTACAAAAGCCTTTTAATCATTGACAGAGAGTCATGTTCGTCTTAATATTGAGGTACCCTAGTCGAAATTTCTGCCGGATTTGACGGCTCAGGGGAGGAGTAAACGGGCTCCGGCTTGGCGAAAACTACAAGTTTGAATAGCTTGAATTTTACACTACAGCTGAAAGTTGTTTACTCAAACATTAAAACTAAAAAGGTAAAAGGAGAAAAGTTATGCCTACAATGAACCAGCTTGTGCGTTCAGAACGTAAAAAGCTAAAAGACAAAACCAAATCGCCGGCTCTTATGGATTGTCCACAAAGACGCGGCGTTTGTACAAGGGTTTACACTACAACCCCTAAAAAACCGAACTCAGCTTTGAGAAAGGTTGCCAGAGTCAGACTAACTAACGGATTTGAAGTAACTTCTTATATCCCGGGTATCGGACACAACCTGCAAGAACACAGTGTTGTTCTTATAAGAGGCGGAAGGGTTAAAGACCTTCCAGGTGTAAGATATCACATCGTTCGTGGTACTTTAGATACTGCCGGTGTTGCTAACAGAACACAGAGCCGTTCTAAATATGGTGCGAAGAGAGCTAAAGGAGGTAAGAAATAATGTCTAGAAGATCTAAACCAGAAAGAAGAATTCCTGCAGCTGACCCTATTTATAACAGCGTAGACGTATCAAAATTCATCAACAGAATTATGAGACGCGGTAAAAAATCTATTGCAGAAAAAATCTTTTATTCTACAATAACAAAAATCGAAGAAAGAACAGGCGAAAAAGGGCTTGAAGTATTCCAGAAAGGTGTTACTAACGCAACTCCATTGTTGGAAGTTAAAGCTAGACGTATCGGTGGTTCTACTTATCAGGTACCTATCGACGTAAAACCTGACAGAGGGTTTGCGCTTGCTTCTACTAACATCATTGCAGCAGCTAAGAACAGAAGCGGCAAATCATTCGTTGAAAAACTTACAAACGAATTAATCGATGCTTCTAACGGAAACGGCGCAGCTTGCAAAAAACGTGAAGACACCCACAGAATGGCAGAAGCTAACAAAGCGTTTGCTCACTA
>CANAXK010000196.1 GCA_947365485.1 uncultured bacterium | reverse complement strand
CCGATTGCGTGTACAACAGTACGGGCTTCTCCATGTGAGACACGGGCTTCAAAACCTTTTGATTCAATAAAGAGTGCAACGCGTTTTATATCTTTTTCGCTTGCGTGGCTATTCATTACGACTAACATAGTTTTCCAACCTCCAGTGGTTTAATTATACAACAAACAATTGTAATAATATTTATTTTTTTATAAGAACATGGTATAATCGGGCTATTATGACAATCTTTGACGAAAACCTGATACTTGAAACAATAAACATGATAAAGCTTCACAACTTTGATATAAGGACTGTGACGCTTTCAATAAGCCTTCGTGACTGCTTGAGCGAGGACGTAAACATTGTTTGCGACAAAATCCAGCGCAAATTAGACAAATACGCGGGAAATCTCGTTAAATACGCAAATGAGATTGAGAACGACTACTCAATCCCGATTGTAAACAAAAGAATCGCAGTCACTCCGATTTCTCTTGTGGGAGAAGCCTGCAAACATAAAGATTACGTAAAAATTGCAAAAACACTTGATAAATGTGCAGAAAACCTCGGGATTGATTTTATCGGAGGGTTTTCTGCACTCGTTGAAAAAGGCTGCACACAGGGCGACTTGGGGCTTATCGAGTCCATTCCGGAAGCACTTGCAACAACTTCAAGACTTTGCTCTTCTGTAAATGTTGCCACTTCAAAAGCCGGAATTAATATGGACGCAGTAAACAAGATGTCTAGAATTATTAAGGAAGCTGCAGAACTCACTGCTGACAAAGACGGACTCGGTGCTGCAAAACTAGTTTGCTTCTGCAACTCTGTGAGCGATAACCCGTTTATGGCAGGAGCTTACTGCGGATACGGCGAGCCGGAATGCGCGCTCAATATCGGAGTATCCGGTCCGGGTGTTGTAAGAGCAGCGATTTTGGATTTGCACAAAGACGCTGATATGGGTGTGCTTGCAAACAAGATTAAGCAAACAGCGTACAAGATTACAGGCACAGGCGAATTAATCGGACGCAGACTCGCGGATAAACTTGATATTCCGTTCGGTGTAATTGATTTGTCTCTTGCGCCAACTCCTGCAATAGGGGACAGCGTAGCGCAGATTTTTCAGGCAATGGGGCTTGAACACGCTGGCGCGCATGGAACAACCGCAGCGCTTGCAATGCTTAATGATGCGGTGAAAAAAGGCGGCATCATGGCAAGTTCTTACGTTGGCGGTCTTTCAGGTGCGTTCATACCTGTATCAGAGGATGCTGGAATGATTGAGGCAGCTTCAAAAGGGTATTTGACTTTTGACAAGTTGGAAGCAATGACCTGCGTATGTTCTGTAGGGCTTGATATGATTGCGATTCCGGGTGACACTCCGGTTTCAACTCTTGCCGGCATGATTGCTGACGAAATGGCAATCGGGATGATTAACAAAAAAACAACCGCAACAAGAATAATTCCTGCGCCAGGTAAAGGAGTCGGGGATAAGGTTGTATATGGTGGTTTGCTTGGAGAAGCACCGGTAATGCCGGTTAACAGGCTTTCTTCAGAAGGTTTTGTAATGAGAGGCGGGCATATTCCGGCTCCGATTCACAGTTTGAATAATTAAGAATAGTTTGTAATTTAAGGATAGTTTAATGGCAACATTTAAAGACATGGAAGACAGCTTAAGAGCATTTATTTTGCAGGAGCAGTCAGACGCGCACAACGTTAATACCTTTAACGTTGCGAAGTATAATAATATAAAAATTTGGATGGATCCTTCAAAAAATGTGATACCGCATTTAATTATCAGGATTTCAATCTCAGAAGCGACTTTTGCGCTTGCAGACTGTTCAAAGCAGAACGGTGGTCTTGGCTATGAAGAAAGATTTGTCATAAAATGGTTCGGAAGAATGGGGATAAAAGACAAACTTCAGGAGCTCTGGAATTTTGCAGAAAAGAATAAGGAAGACAAGTAGTTGGAATACAAAGATTTAGCAGTAAATCCCGTAAGCGTGGTTTTGCAGCTTGTCGGGGCGAAATGGAAAATCCTTATCGTAAAAGAGCTTCTACAAAAAGAAATGAGGTTTTCGGAGCTTAAAAAAAAGCTTGGCTGCACATCAAAAGTACTTATTACCTGCCTAAAAGAGATGGAAGAAGACGGCCTTGTTGTGAGAGAAGACTCCGGCATGATTCCTCCTAGAATCGAATACTATCTTACAGATATCGGCTACACCCTCAAACCCGTGGTTGAGTCGATGCAAAAATGGGGCAAGGAATACAAGAGACTTAGAAAACTGATGGAGAAAATAAATAATGGAAATTAAATATCTTGGACACAGCGCGTTTGAAATTGAAACAAAAGGCAAAAAGATTTTAATCGACCCGTTTCTTGTTGCCTGCCCGAACTACAAACCAGAAGGCATAACCGATATTTTTGTAACCCACGGTCACGGCGACCACCTTGGAAGCGCAATCGAGATTTCTAAAACAACAGGCGCACTGATTACAGCTGTGTACGAACTTGCAAACTACTGCGCTCAAAAAGGCGCTTCTGCTATTGATATGGGCTTAGGCGCATGGCGGAATTACAGCTGGGGTAAAGCGATTCTGGTGCCGGCTTTCCATTCAAGCTCAACTCCGGATGGCGGGTATTGCGGATGCCCTTGCGGTTTTGTGTTTGAAATCGAGGGTCAGACGATTTACCACGCAGGCGATACCTGTTTGAACTCTGAAATGAAAATGATTGGCGAGATTTACGAGCCGGATATGGCAATGCTTCCAATCGGAGGAAAATATACGATGGATATTGAACACGCTGTTAAGGCTGCTGAATGGCTGGGTGCGACGGCGATTGTTCCAATGCATTACAATACGTTTGATGCGATTTCTGTAGACATTTCGGAATTTGAGCGTCAGATTCGTGAAATTGGCAAGATTCCGATGGTGATGAAAATCGCGCAGGGATAAACAAAGGCTCAAAAGAAAATCCATCAAATAAATAGACATATCTGTGCGTTTATTGTATAATAGATGTGCAGGGTAAAAGTATACCTATACTTTCCTCTTAGCCACAATCTACAATTGGGAAATTAGCTAAGAAAGGAGGGGGGGTAAATGAATCCAGCTAGTAGTGATTATACTAGCTTGGAAGACAAGAAAAAAAGCTATGATTGACAAAATAATAATGCTACTATTCGTAGCAACGCTATTCATAGTAG
>CANAXK010000195.1 GCA_947365485.1 uncultured bacterium | reverse complement strand
GTTACTTCAACCGGTGTTGAGAGATTACGAAAAGTTATATTATTTCTTGCAAGTATTGCTTGCCCTGTTTTATATCCTGCAAGATCCAATGATTCGGTTGTATTAACAGTTTTGCGAGCAGAGTTTTTATCATACTTCTGATAATTTATTGGCTCTATTTTATTGAAATTTATATGATTAATCACTTACATACCCTTATCACTATACTTCATTATTTAATAAATCACATAAAGAAAAATTTTTGCTAGTATATTTTGTAATTGTTACAAATTTTTACAAATACTAGCAAAATAAATCCTTCACGTGTTTTCTACTAACTATGAACATCCAAAACACAAATCTTAATTTTCGGGCTGGCTTGACTTCGCGTATGCAGAGCGAAATTCACGCTGCTGATGTTCGAAAAATATCCCAAGAATTTGCAAAGAACGGGATTCAAACGGATTTTAAGGGGAATAAAGTCGTTGCGTGGTGTTCGCTTATGTGTTACCAGATTATAAAAGGTTTGAATACAAATTACGGGTTGAAGCTTGGTTTGCCTAATGGGATTTTTTTAGACATGTTTATGCACGAGTTTGCACATGTTATACACGAAGAGAATGCTATCAACAAACTTGGCGGTAAAAAGTTTGTTGAAGATACTAATAATGCCCTAATCCCGTTTAATCTTTCCACTTTTCAGAAAGAATACAAGCACCTGCTTGGTTCTATCTGTAATTATGCCCAATACAGCCCGTTTGAAGCCGTGGCATGCGATTTAACCAAAAGAACTGTTGCGGGAATTGATAAAAATTCATTGAAAGTTCAAAGTAATTTCATCAAAAAAAGCCCGTATGAAAACAAGGCTTTTTTGTTGAATCTATTTGATTTTGAAGCAAAAGACGAGCAATTTCGGCTTTTGCACCGGTTTTGGAACGGAAAGCTTATCTAATCCTTACTCATTCACAACTTCAAACAACGCATTTACAACCGCAGGATCCCACTTAACTCCGGCTTCGTCGCGTATGATTGAAAGCGCCTGGGTTTTATCCATTGCGTCACGGTATGAACGGTCGGAAGTCATGGCTGTATAAGCGTCTGCAACCGCGATGATTCTTGAACCGAACGGGATTGAATTTCCCTTCAAACCTTCCGGCTCTCCGCCGCCGTCCCAGCGTTCTTTGTGGTAGTGGATGTACGGGATTACTTCTGAAAGGAAGTTGATATTCATAAGCAGGTTTACGCCTACATTCGGATGGTTCTGGAGCTTTTCCCATTCCTCTTTGGAGAGCTTGCCCTTGTTTGCAAACAAGGATTCCGGAAGCGTAATCTTTCCGATGTTCTGCAACAACCCTGCGTAGTAAACCAAATCGGTTGTTTTTTCGTTCAAACCTAAGTGCTTGCAAAGCTTCTTGGAAAGCTCTGCCGTGTGTTGTGAATGCGCAACTTTGTACTGGCCTTTTTCGTCTACAGCCTTGGCAAGCCTTTCAACAAACGCCTGCTGCTGCACACCCAAATCGCCGATAAGCGCGGTGAGCTCTGCTCTAATGTGCTGGAGCTCTTCTGCAAAAACAGTCTCTTCCTTAAGAACAGCCTCTGTTTCTTCAATTGTTTTTTGAAGGTGCATTGAGGTGCCGAAAAGTCTTCCGATGGTCTCAAGAAGATTCATGTAGGCACGCTTAATTGTTTTTTCTTTGTAATTCTCGATTACGATTACACCAACAACATGCGCGTTGTTGTGCATGGGAACAACCGCAAGAGATTTTACGTCAAATTCCTTTAACTCGTATTTTGGAATGAAGTTCTCAATCTGCGATACATCCTTTATCTGAACTTTTTCAAGCGTGTTAAAAGCTTTTACTACGATTGATTTGTCGTCAGGGGTGTAGCCGAGTTTTTTTGCATAAATATCTTCATCAAAGTCGATTGAAGAGCCAGCTAGAGCAAGAAGCTTGTTTTCGCTGTTCAAGCCTTTTGTGAACTCCTGAGTCAGGTAAATATGGCAGGCATCCACATCCAAAATCTGCGTAAGTGTTTTGGCTATTGAATTGTAGACAACATACTCATCCTGAGAGCTGAAGCCTAAAACACACAGAGTGTTATCCAGTGAATAAATTGAGATTAACTCGCTTAGCTGTGATTTAAGCTTGGTAGTCTTATCCTTGACGTCCCTGCCGATTTTGTTTGCCAAATCTTCAGAGATTAGATATTCAGATATAAAGTCACCTAAGTTTAGGGCAAAGATTTCTTCCAACGGGTCGTCTTCCATCAGATCCAGAGAACGGCTGAAAAGTGATGCACCTAATTCTTCTTTATCTGTCATAATATACCTTTCCTACAAAACAATTCTTCTTATTCTATATTATGTATAACGGCACATTTTTCAAAAACTTTAATAATTTTTTCAAATTTTATACTTTAGTTGTAGAAAAGTTATACTTAATGCCGAAAATAGAGGTTTAGAGTGCTTCATAGTTTGTTACAATGTAAAGCTTGATGAATACTTTTGTGCTACGCACGTAGACATTTTGTCGGTAGACAATCGTGGTACTACAAGTTTGATTTATGAACTACTAGTCTACCTCAATGGTCGAAGTTACATTGAGAAAGAGAGAAGCACATGAAAAAAGGATTCACACTCGCAGAACTGCTAATTGTTCTAGGTATCACAGGCATCACCGCTTCTATATAGGTCAACTTTGTAGTGAGTGCTTCAAGCGTACGTGTATGGATAGTCTCAATAAAATCAAGAACTCTAACCCAGCTGTGCAAAAATAACCCGCTCAATCCCGGCTAAGTCTTTTTCAATGACAATGTCTTTGAAAAAGACTTCCATAAACCGCTTCACCTGCACAGCTTCTCCTATTCCAAGCTCAAACATAAGCCAACCTCCAGGCTTTAGAAACCCGGGCGCCTGCTCTATAATTTCACGGTAAAGCATGAGCCCGTTTTCTTCTGCAAACAAAGCCTCCTTGGGCTCATGCTGAACTTCAGCAGAAAGCTCGGTGCCAGTCGGGATGTAAGGCGGGTTGGAAATTATGAGGTCAAACTTTTCCTCTTCTCTGACCTTTGAAAACAAATCCGATTTTCTGAAAACCGCACGGTTGTTTATTCCAAGCTTCGTTACATTGTCCAGCGCCACTCTTAAAGCGTCAGAAGAAATATCAACCCCCAAAACTGTTGCAGGCGTCTGCTTCGCAATTGTGCAGGCAATGCAGCCCGAACCAGTTCCAATATCAAGAACATCTTT
>CANAXK010000194.1 GCA_947365485.1 uncultured bacterium | reverse complement strand
GTAGAAAAAAGGTGTCGTTTTGATTAATTCAATAAATGGGATAAGAATAAATAATAATTTTTATCACAACTCCCCATTAAAAAAAGAAAAACAATCAGTTGAGAATCCTCAAGAAAACAAATTTGAGGTTTATGATTCTCAACTTGCAAAGATTAATAAAGCTCAACTGGCTTTCAAAGGATATTATGGAGATCAGCAGCCATTAAAAAAACTTTTCTACCACGTTTCAGGCAAAAGTGCTATATATGAAGACGGATGGACACACGGACACCTTTATCAGGTTGGAATGAAAAAATGGGTTAACGCTCATCCTGCAGAGTTGCTTAAAAGAACAACAGAGCAAGCAATTCAATCAATTTGCACACTTATAAAACCTGCAAACCAATATCCCGGGATTCCACCTTATATTCCATCGCCAAACTTCGGTGACAAATGGGGAAGAAGAGCTAACTATATAGAAATAAATCCGCGCACAATTGCCAAATATGAAGGCGGCAGAGTAACAGAAGGGTTATTGCAGACAATGAAGCTTTTACCGGCTATGCCGACATCGCCAAACTCATTTGCAAACTGCATTGTTCTATCGCAATTATACCCGTCGTTCTATGGTGACGGCTATACTGATGCCGATTCTCTATATTGCGTAGATTTACACAAAGGAATTAGTAAAACCCTTACAAGTGAAGGACTGCAAGGCAAAATGGGCGATGATGAACAAGTAAAAGCATTTAACGATGCCGCACACTTATTAGGATTTAAAACAGGCTTTAGAATACCTCTTTCTGCCGGTCAACTAAGAGTTCAAGGTCAGGGATTTGACTGGTACCACCACGAAAAAGCTTTTATTGATGCTTGCGTCTGGGCTATTGAATTAGGTTTTGATGCAATATATTTTGACAGCGCAAAACATATTACCGACAGCAATGGATATTGCGGGATAGGAGCGCTGCCTAATAAAGGACAAATGTCTTATATTCTTTATGAAATCCGCCAGAGAACAGGCAGACACGACATTGCTTTTATTGGCGAAAAGTGCGACAACCGACAAGAATACAAAGAAATGGGATTCACAGCCGGCACAGACTGGGGTAAAGCAGACAACTTTGAAAGTGTTCGCTGGGAATCACAAAATCAGGCTTGGTCAGGCGAATATGCTGCAGGTCCTGAAGTTTCCAACGATAATGACGATGGAGGTCCTGATTTTGGAACAAGACTGAACAGAATTAATTCCTGTTTATTCGGCTACAACAATGTAGGAGAAAAGCTTCCAAGTTATATGCAGCTGCACGACATTATGCCGCTATCGCCATTTTCTAACACTCACGATTTAATGATGCGCACACAGCAAATGAGCGGCTCAGGAGCGTGGACAGAATGCGAAAGACATTGGGACGGAGCATTCAACACATCCGGTGAAGCAAATGAATACAGACACAATGTTTACCATATATTTGAAAACCTTATTAGAAGCAAAGGTTGACACAAAAATTACATCATGTTACCATCAACAAACAAAGGAAATTATTATGGCATATATTTTAAGACATCATCATACTCATATAAACCCGAAAGGGCTTGGAGTTGTGGTGCCTCGATTCTAAACTCCGTTATGTGCTCTTTCGGGATATCTAAGAGGGAAAAGTAAAGAGTACAACAAGGAGAATTTAAAAATGTCACTAGTAAATATAATATCAGCAGTAGGAAATAATTCCAGCATTTATCCGTTATTGGTTAGGGATTGCGGGATAGAAATCCCTTCAAAAGTCGGGATGACTTATACACAAAATTTAAAAGACTCTAAACAAATGGCAAACAATGCTGTTCGAGAAAGATTAATTGATGAATACGGGACTTCTGCAATCTGGCTCGGCGGGATTCCTCTTATGGATTGGCTTTGCGATAAAGGGATTGAAAAACTCGGATACAACCCTAAAGTTAATTCTGCCCTTTTTAAAGAAAATGAAAAACAAGGGATGAAATTAAATATTGAAAAATTCAAAGAAGTTGCGCCAAAAGAAGTTAAAGAAATGGAAAAAGTTCTTAAAAACCGCAAAACTTATGAAAAACTTCTTGCAACAAAGTTTATTTTATCAACAGCTATTCCTGTTGCTCTAATGGGATACTTCTTACCAAAAGCTAATTTTGCTCTAACAGAAAAAATCAGAGAAAAACAGGAAATCAAAGCTGGTTCAAACCCAACATTCAAAGGAGGAATGACAACAGCATTAGCAAATATGTCAACCGTTAACAAAATGGCAGTAACAGATGGGGGCTTAACGGTCGGACGTGTTGCAACAGCAAGAAACAAATACGAAAAAATGGAAATGGCTTTCAAAATGGGCGGTATGATGTTCCTTAACTTCGTAGCACCGCTATTGCTTGCAGAAGGTTTAGACAAGCTTTCAGGAAAACTGTTCAACACAAACGTTAACCTTGACCCTAAAATTTTAAATGACAAAGAATTCTTAAAATCTATTAAAGAAGGCTCTTTAGCTCTTCCAAAAGACAATATTGTTGAATTCTTAGACAAAAATCCTGAAGAAAAATTCTCAAAACTTGTCAGCAAATACTGCGGAGTAAACTACCTTGAAAACGGTTCCAGAGACCCGCGCTCTTACGTTGATGAAAAGAAAATCAAAGCATTCCAGAAAGAAATCGAAAAATTTGCACAACAAGCAAAGACAAGCGGAGACGTAGATAAATTTGCAAAAAAAGCTCTAAAAGTTAAGTCCGGTAATATCTTAGCTAACGTTGCAATAAGCAGTTTCTTACTTGCGGTAGCATTACCTAAAGTAACATTCATGCTTCGTAAAAAAGTAACAGGCTCTGATGCAGAACCGGGTTTATTATAACAAGAGGCGGACGACAATCGCAACACAACAAGCATGAAGTTGAGACTACTAGTCGTCCTCTGCTGACTCTGCTACAAGTTGGTTCACACTGGTCGAGTTAATAAGCTTTTTCAATAAGCGAATTGTGAGCTATCATCTCAATCTCATCATCAAGAGGTGCAAGTTTCTCACCTATGGCAAGCTCTATCATATAGTCCGCGAAATGAATATTTTTAGGCAAAAACGAACCATGCATATATGTTCCAAAAACATTTTTGAATCGTGCACCTTCGGTTTTGTCCTGACCATTGTTGCCATTACCAACAACCATTGTACCAAGCGGTTTTGTCTCACCTTGTAAATATGTTAGTCCGCTATGATTTTCAAACCCGACCAGAGT
>CANAXK010000193.1 GCA_947365485.1 uncultured bacterium | reverse complement strand
GTATACAAGCAAAATCAAATAGTTTAGAGCAATTTGGACTTGCTGATGCGGAATTGTGCTAATATATGGTAAGGGGGCCCCCTTAATTCAGGAAACAGACATAAAATGATAATCAACACAGGTTCCAGAACAGATACTGTTCAATATTATTCAGATTGGCTGCTAAAAAGATTTGATGAAGGTTTTGTTTTTTCAAGAAACCCTTTATTCCCAAACAAAGTTACAAGATATGAACTAAATCCCGAGGTTCTTGACTGTGTTGTTTTTTGTTCAAAAAATTACGAACCAATCTTGAATAGATTAACTAAAATTACAAACAGGTTTAATACATATTTTCACTACACAATAACAGCTTATGATAAGGACATCGAACCCAATGTGCCGAGTATTGACGAAAGCATTGAAACACTTATAAAATTAGCTGAAATTGTTGGCAGGCAACGAATTGCATGGAGATATGACCCGATACTTTTGACCGAAAAATACACCAGGGAGTTACATTACAAGACCTTTGATTATATGGCAGAAAAACTTTCGCCTTATATAGATAGATGCATTTTTAGTTTTGTTGAAATGTATAAAAAATTAAAAACGAATATGTCTGAAATTATTCTACTAACCAACAATGACAAAACCGAAATCGCTCAAAACATTGGCAGAATAGCAACGAAGCATAATATGGTAATCCAAACCTGCGCAACTGTTGGAAATTATGAACAATACGGGATTTTAAATTCAGGATGCATGACTGCTGAAATTTTAGGAAAAGCGAATAATATTAATTTCAAGAAGATAAGACACGGCGGCAACAGGCAAGGTTGCAACTGCATGGAAAGCAGGAATATTGGTGACTACGACACCTGCCCAAACGGATGCAAATACTGTTATGCAAACCAAAAACCCCAAATTGCAAAAGAAAATTATGAAAAACATAACCCGAACGACTTGATGATTTTAGGGAATCTGAACCCCACCGATGAAGTTCAACAAAGCAGCCAGAAATCTTACTTAGAGAATATCGTGCAGCAAAAATTGTTTTAAGATTCTACCTTTCAGGCGAATTGAAAGCCGCGATATTTTGTCAAAATATTGAGCTGAAGGAGTCTTTTTATTATGAACAGAATACTAATTACAGGCGCAATTTCAGGTATCGGGCTTGCTTCTTCTATCCTTTTCCTGCAAAGAGGATGGAAGGTCATTATGGCTGATAAAAATACCGACTCTGAAATTATGTCACAAATCGAAGAAAATTTTGAAAAACAGGTTTTATTTGTTAAAACCGATGTTAGCAAAGAAGGTGAAGTAAAAAATCTTCATCAAAAAATCCTAAGTTTTTGCGATGGAGTTGATTGCGTGGTAAACAACGCAGGCGTGATTACCCACGGACTGCTGCACGAAGCATCAGAAAAAATCTGGGACGAAGTTATGAACACAGATGTAAAAGCTATATACTACACAAGCAAATTCTTTATCCCTGACATGATTGAAAACGGAGGCGGAACAATTGTAAATACAGCCTCTATTTCAGGCCTTGCAGGCGACTACAAAATGCCAATTTATAACGCAGCAAAAGGCGCGGTTGTAAACCTGACAAGAGCCATAGCACTTGACTATGCAGAATACAATATCCGCGTAAACAGCGTATGCCCTTCTGCTGTAAGGACAAAATTTGTGAGCCCGAACAATATTCCGAAACACGCTGCCGCAAATCCGCTGAAACGGATTTGCGAGCCGGAAGAAGTCGCTAAAGCTATTTACTTCCTCGCATCAAACGAGTCCAGCTACTGCAACGGAGTCAACCTCCCTATAACAGGCGGGCTGGACGCTCATACCGGTCAGCCAAAGTAACAAAAAAGGGGCGCTGCTAAAGCAGCGCCCCTTTTTTTCTAATCAACCATTTCTTCCTGTTTTACATGTCGTTCCAACATCCCCAGAGCGATTGCCGGTACAAGCGTAAACTGGATAATCAAAAGTTTCCATATGCAGCAAGCATTAACAAGAATCTTTGCGTAGTCTTCTGCATCAACATTGTAGTACTTATCTGCCATACCTGCGAAGAAATCAAACCCGATAATTCCTGCAATGTATGAAATTATTAACAACACAACGCTGATAATGAAGCTTTTGATAAAGAACAATTTTTTATTGTGAATTTTTCTGACATGGTGTTCCATCTGGCGCCTCCTTTTTTAATTTCAGAATCATTATAAAAGAATTGAAAAAAATTGATATCCCGCAGTTGTCATCCGGATGGATAAAAAGAAAGTGGCGCAGCCTTCGGCTGCGCCACTTTCTAAACCCAATTCCTATAAACAAGCTTCTATGTCTTCCACTATCAGCTCCGGAGTAAGATGGTACCTCTCGTATAGCTCTTCCAGAGGAACCCTGTCAGGAAATTCCTTTTTCGCCCCGAAATTCAGAACCTTCATATTAGATGCGCCATAGAAACGCGCAATCTTTTCACCAAACCCGCCGTCAAGAACCCCGTCTTCAAGAGTTATAACAAGCTTGTGATTTGATTTCAAAGATTCTAACAAGTCTTCGTCAATACCTGTAATGAACTTAGGATTGATAAGCGTTGCGCTGATTCCAAGCTTTTCAACGAGCAGATTTTTGACTCTCGCACCGAGATGGAAAAAATTCCCGAGCCCGATTATCGCAACATCAGAGCCCTGCTCCTCAACCTTAAACTTGTTCAGAACCGAATAGTCAGTCGTGTCTTCCATGCCGGAAGATATCACCTCGCCGAACGGCACACGAATCGCAACAGGGTGCTCTTTCTGGTCAACAGACCACTCAAGCATTCTTAAATACTCTTCTTTTGTTGCAGGCGCAAGATAAACCATGTTCGGAATATTGCTTATAAGCGGAATGTCAAACGTTGTAAGGTGAGTTGCGTCAGCCCCCGTAATTGCGCCCCAGAACACGAGAATTGTTGCAGGGTTGCTGTTCAGAGCAAAATCCTGTGAAAGCTGGTCATAAGCTCTCTGGATAAACGAACTCATAATCCCGAGAACCGGTTTTCCGCCGTTTTTTGCAATACCTGACGCGAACGCAACAGCGTGCTCTTCTGCAATCCCGACATCAGCGTAGTGCATGCCGGCTCTTGCCCTAAAATCTTTTGAGAACCCTGTTACACCAGGGGTTGCAGGTGATATCGCTATAACAGATTTGTCTTCCTGGTATTTCTTTGTGATAAAATCAGCCGTAAGCTTGTCGTAGCTTTCTGCACCAGCACCGGATGATGGCT
>CANAXK010000192.1 GCA_947365485.1 uncultured bacterium | reverse complement strand
CGACGAGGCAGACCATTGGTTTACGGTTGGACACGAAAACGGACACTCGCTAGGGCCAAAATCCGGCACTGAAGGCTTAGGAAAGTACAAATCAATTATTGAAGAAAACAAGGCTGACATGGTTTCTCTTGCAATGGTTGATTTGCTTACGCAGGCAGGAATGTACACACCTGAGCAGCGCGAGCAGATTATCGTGACTTACGCAGCTGATAACATGATGATGTCAAAACCGACTTTGAGTCAGGCTCACAGGGTGCGCTCGGTCATGCAGAACTATTATTTTATAAAAGAAGGTGCGATTGAGATTTCAAAAGACGGTGTTTTGAATGTGAATATGGACAAAATGGTTCCGACTGCGCGCAAAATGCTTGAAGAGATTATTCAGGTGCAGATGAAGGGTGATTTTACAAAGGGCGAAAAATACGTTCTTGATAATTTTGTCTGGACACCTGAGATGGAAAAAATGGCAGAAAACATCAAAAAAGTGTCAAAAACACTTAACGGCAAGGTCGAATCTCCGCTCGCTGACAAGCTTTTGGTTGAATAAGTTAATATAACTTAATATTAAAACTCCTACTAGCAAAAATTTGTTATCAGGAGTTTTAACATGTTATATAAAAATAAAAAGCAGGAATTTTTGCATGGAAATTAATAGAATATCAACAAAAGATTGGCTCCTTGGCGCAGGTATAGTCGCCTCTGCTGCACTCGGTACAGCAGCAATTGTTAAGAGCCGCAAATCAAACAAAGAATTGAAAGCCGCGCTGGAAAAATTGAAAAAAGCTGAAGAAAAGGCTGCAAAAGCTCTCGAAGAGAAGAAAACAACAATAATCAAAGAGCCTGAAATCAAGACCAAAGAAGTGGTAAAAGAAGTTGTTGTTACAAAAAAAGAATATGTTCCGGTCTACAAAGACAGGATAATAAAGGTAGAAATCCCTCAACCTCATACGGAGCCCGCGCCTAAAAAAGAAACCGTGCCGACAAAGATTCCTGACGAAAAGCTTCCGGCCGTAATTTACCGCATGCCGGAAATAAAGACGCCCGAACAGGCGTCTGCAAAGATTCCGGATAACAAGCTTACTGCAATCATTTACGACGCACCACATTTGAGGACGAAAAAGGCGTTGCCAAAATTAAAAAAGCTGGATGAGATTATAAACACTCCTAAAAGAATTGAAATAAAACTCTCGGAAAAACCGCAGCCAAAGCCGGAAGTTCAAAGAATCCCTGACGACAAGCTTCCTGCAATCATTTACGACGCACCACATTTGAGGACGAAAAAGGCGTTGCCAAAATTAAAAAGCCTGAAAGAGATTCTTAGCCAGCCAGAAAAGCTAAAAATCAAGTTTCCGGAAAAAGCTCCATCTGCTAAACCTGTTGAAATTGCCGAAACAAAAATGCAGGAGTCTGCTCAAAAAATCATCAAAAGAAAACGCAAAGGAATCATAAAAAACAATATTATTGAGAACAAAGAAGATTTCAATCAGCAGATGCGTGATTATTTATCCGAAAACAATCTGATGCCGAAATTTTGGGAAGACGACGCAACAAGACCGCTCGCTTACAAACGCACAGGTTATATCCTTGTTGATGCGTTCAAGCACATTGTATCAAGCGCAAAAAAACTTTTTACTAAGCCTCATATCAAAATGAGAAAAGAAAAAATAATTAAAAAGCGTATCAGCAACGGTTGCTGGGACAGAGAAACAGCGCTAAATTCTTATCTCAAAATCACACCAGCGAAAGTTCAGAAAAACATGCACCTCAGGCGCTACGCAGAAATGGGAACCTGGACTCCGGAAGAGTGGGAAGCAGCAAAGATGACGCGAAAAGAGTTTACGGAAAACTGCACTGAATACATGATTCCGGAGCTATCTATCAGGCACCAAAAGAGACCTCGTTAAGCTTCTGATAAATAGCTGCAACGAGTACATACAAAATATCCTTGTCGCATGTGTTTTCCGGAAAATCGAGCGAGAACCCGCAAGCGTACCATTTTGAGTTTGCCCAGACAAGCTTTGTATTCAAAAATCCCATAAAATCAGCCTTTTCTTCCTTAAGCATTGCATGCAGCTTACTTTGGTATTCGTCAAGCGCGCTTTGTTGTTCCCTGCTCAAGCCTTCAAGCGGAAAGGATAAAAGGTTTTCGCCGTCAAAGAGTGAGTAAAGAATCCGGCTTTCGCCTTCCACATATTCTTCCAGAAAAATATCCTTGCCGAACTCTTGCGGAATTTCGGTCTCGCGGATTCTCACAAGCTCCTCAACAGAGTTTGCAACCCTATCCGTTCTTCCGACTTTCAAAACGAGCGGGAATGTTTTGGGAAAGGTCAGCACTAGCGGATTTATGATATCGTAACGGTTTAAAAACTTTTTAGCGTACCTGCCTGAATAAGCAAACTGCGCCCATTTTTCAGACACCCCGATACAGTTTATGCGGTGTTTTCTAAGCGTGTCAGCAAAGCCTGCAAAGAACAATTCTTCGCTATCCACAACCACGATATCAATCTGGAGCGCCCTGCATTTTTTCGCAAGTTCTTCAAATGTGTTGTATGTAATATTTGTTGCGCCCGGGATTTCAGTGTCAGAAGTCACATACAGCTTATTAAGAAGTTTTGATTTTTGGATAAGCGGTGCAGATTTTCCGCTCCCTGCAATCAGGACATTTAGTGATTGCATTTTCCGCACCCTCCGCAGCCGGAAGCACATCCGCCGGACTTTAGCAGGTCTTTGATTTCAAAAACCTCGTCGTTTAAAATCTTTTCTAGCACAATAGGATAAATCGTCTGCTCCAGATATTGGATTTCGCGCTCAACATCGTCAAAATGCGCGTCGTTCGAAATAAAGACCGGATACTGCGCAATTATTTTTTCGGGGTTTGTGTAATAAATCGTAAGCCCTGTGACTTTCACCCCCGCCAAAAACGCCTGCTTTACAGGCTCTTCTCCGGAAAAAGCCGGCAATAGCGAGTGATGTATGTTTACAATATTCCTTTCAATCCCGCTTAAATCTTCAAGCCCAACCCCGATAACAAGGTCGTAACCGTCCAAGTCCGCTCCGGTTTGAACACAATCGAATTGGACATCTTTAAGTCTGCTGATAATAGCGTCGATTGTGGGTGTGTAGGTTGAATACAATATTACTACTTTTTTCATAACAATATTTTAGCATAAACTACACAAGCGATTTGTACATGTCCAGATACTTCTTCGCGCTTTCCCCCCAACTAAAATCAGCCTCCATGGCGCTTTTTCGCATTGCATTAAGAGTATACTTGTCCCTATAAACATTCATCGCGGTAA
>CANAXK010000191.1 GCA_947365485.1 uncultured bacterium | reverse complement strand
GCATGCAATGGATAATCGTCCCGCAAACAAGAACCATCGAATCCGATAAAGCAACATACCAATCCGATATCTACGTCGATGTCGACCCATCCAAAAAATCCAAAAACTGCATGTACTCCGCAACCTGCAAACACCCCGATAGATTTAAATTCCTTGTGGCAGCAGACGGCTCCGTAATCCCTGCTGACCCCCATGGCCTTATGTACATTAATACAAGAAAATCCTTCACTAAAAACAAAAACGAAAAAACCGAAGGAGATGTACAAACACTTCTTGTGAGCAATTTAAGAGAATTTGAGTTCAAGCCATGCACCGAAGCCGCTGCACTCCCGCCTAGCTGTGAGCCCGGGGAAGTCTGGGATGAAAGCAGCAAGACCTGTAAGAAGGTTGATGATGGCGACAGTTGTAGCAAAGTGCAGACTTTTGAATCTTATGGAGGATGTGATTCAACTAACGATTTAAATGTAGTAGCCTGCTTAAGACAAATGTACTCAGAACTTGGTAACGCATTCTCATTATCAACCGAAGAAAGTGGAGATCCAACAAACTGGGGCTTGGGAAATATTGGAAACTACGGCACATTAGAAGACTATAAAAGCTCTCTGGCATTATATAATACCATGGCTAAGGGAAAAATTAAGGTTGCTAAAGACTGTCAGAACGGTAGAGGATGCTTTTCTAATAAATATCCTAAAAAATTAAAAGGAGAAGAGTGGAGAGATAATATAGATAAAAGTCAGCACAGATACAAAATTATTACCGAAGATGGTATGTCACTTGCGTTTCATGGATATAGCCAAAATTGTAACAGAATGAGCAACAGTTTAAGATTCTGCGGAATCATATATGTAGATATTGACGGCCCTAATAAAGGTGAATTTACGTTTGGAAAAGACCTTTTTCAATATCTAATAACAAAAGATGGATTACTTCCTGGAGATCCTGCAAATAAAGAATGTTTCACGGGGGGTTCCTGGTGCACAAAACACGTCATCGAAGAATGCAATAGAGATTATTTAAACTAAATAAGATATTACCTAGATAACTCCTTGTATTAACTTAGCCTTGATGCTAGGATAATTGCGAGGAGTTATTTATGAAGAAAATATTATTTATAATAGACAAGATTGAGCTTAAGTATTTTGAATTTAATAATCTAGTTACAAATTTCTGGATAATAAAAGAATTTTTGGAAAGAAAAAACGAGGTCTACATCACAACAATCCCAAACCTTTCTCTAAAAGGCGATGTTGCTTATACAAGATGCTACGAGACTTTTGTATCAGAAAATAATATGTTCTACAAAGATGTTATCCTCTCAAAAGAAATTAACGATTTTGACATTGTAATGTTCCGTCCTGACCCTCCGGTTGACATTGACTACATCAACGCAACTTACATATTTGATTTTGTCACAAAACCGCAGGTCATCAATTCACCTCGAGCAATCAGAGATTTTAACGAAAAACTCCACAGCGTGTACTTCAAAGAGCTAATGTCAGAAAACATTGTGACCTCCTCTCTGAAAGACATCGAAGAATTTCTCGCAATCAATAAAGAAATCGTTCTAAAACCGCTTAACCGCTGCTTTGGTTCAGGCGTCATGTACCTGTACGAAGGCGACCCGAACACAAGAACAATCATAAACACAATGACAGACAACGAAACAACACTTGTCATGGTACAAAAATTCATAACCGGTGTCAAAAAAGGGGACAAGCGCGTTTTAACTCTTGGTGACAAGGTGCTAAAATACTGCATCAAAAAGCTTCCGACAAGCGACGATTTCAAGTTCAACACCCACAACGACAACTACATCACAAGTGCAGAGCTTTCAGAAGAAGAATTTTCGAATTTCACGAGGGTTGCAAAGAAGCTTAACTCAATGGGGATATCTATGGCAGGATTAGATGTTATCGACGGAAAAATTATTGAGGTCAATGTTACAAGCCCGTGTTACTTCATAAAAGAGATAAACAACTTGTACGGAGTTTCAGTCGAGAAGGAGATTTGCGACTTTTTATTGACTGAGACCTTGTTATCCTTATAATAATATTGTATAATTCAATTATATGGAGTATATCTGGAAGCAAACTCTGTTGTATAGTAATATTAGTATAGTTACAAAAGAAGATAAGAAGGGTTTTTATGAAAAAGTATATTGTTTTATTATTAAGTGCGGTTATTTGTTCTTCAACATTAAATTTTGCTTATGCTAAATCAACATCAGATCCGGCGCTTGCGTCTGCAATCAGATTGTACAAAGCTGGCAACTATTCACAATGCCATACAGCTTTGAGTAATATTGTTAAGAAAGATCCTTCAAATGCGGTTGCTTATTATTACCTTGCAATAACTTCTGCTCAGATAGGCAAAAGAGATGAAGCAATCAGCAATTACGACAAAGTGTTATCGCTTTCACCAAGCGGGCAGCTTTCAAGATATGCGCAGAAAGGCAAAGTTTGTTTAGAAAATCCTGATAAATGTCACGAAATGGACAAGACCGATGCGGACACAGCCTTGGATATTTTTGTGCAGCAGAAATTTGGAAGCGGATTTTCTGACGAAGCAAGAAGCGACTACGAAAAACACAAGATTGAAAATATGATGAGAGAAATGAACAGGGGTAAAGACATTGCGCCGCAGCAGTTCAAGGAGTACAAAGATTTCTCTAGCTACAATTCTGATTCAACTCCGACAAACGAAGAAATCGTTGCAGCGCTTCGTGTTTTGCAAAAAGCTGGTTTTAGTGATTTAATTAATAATGGTTATTCTTCTGATATCTCACTTCTTAGCGGGAATCAGAATAACAACGCGATGTTAAACATGCTTCTGGGTAACAATGGAAACTCTTCCCTTAGCCCACAGGTGATACAGTCATTATTGACAAACCAGTTGTCAACAGGTTTTTAAGAAAGTTGAAGGATGAAATTAAATACAGTTAGATTTGGTGAAATAGAGATTGAAGAAGACAGAATTTTCAATTTTGTCATGCCAATAATCGGGTTTGATGCTTTAAAGAAATTCATCATTCTTGACCCGAACAAAGAAACGCTTTTCAAATGGCTTCAATCAATAGAAGACCCTGCTCTCGCGTTTCCAATCATATCAGTATCAGCGCTGGATATTGATTACACAATAGACCTGCCTGATAACGTGGTTGAAAACCTGAAGATTACAAACGTTGAGAGTCTGCTGGTGATGAATATCACATCAATCCCGCAGGACAATCCAAAGGGTACCACAATTAATTTATTAGCCCCGCTTATATTTAATCTGGATGAACAGGTTGCAGGACAGGTTGTTTTATCCGGCTCAGGGTATGATATAA
>CANAXK010000190.1 GCA_947365485.1 uncultured bacterium | reverse complement strand
GAATTGCGGTTATTTGCGGGTTCGGCTGCGATGAGTCTGAATCAGTGCTCGGCAATCGTTCCTGCGTTGGTATGGTTGGCGGGACTGTTTATGTTAGAGGCAATGTAAGCGGGCTTGCTTCCTGTGTTCAGCAGGTCAAGTTGGATAAGTTTGACAAGGATTTCTTAAAATCCGGCATGGTTGAGTTTTTGAAAGAAATTGAGAAGCCTGAATTAGAAGGTGAGATTCTTGAGTTTTCAAACTGGACCAAAATTATCCCGCTTCCAAAAGAGCAGAAAGAACAAAAGCTTCCAGTGGCTGAATTTAAGAAAACCGAGTGGTTTGAAGGCGGACTGTTCGGGGATTTGGTAGAAGATAACGGAGAAGTTTTCGAGCTTGCTCAAACCGGCGAGGCAAGATTGAGGAAACCTGTCTGGAACCCGGAAAAGTGTATCGGTTGTGATTTGTGTTTTAATAATTGCCCGAATCGCGCAATCTCAAAAGAGGATTTGAAGTATATTTGTGCGGACAATAAGTGTATTGGCTGCGGTATTTGTGCTGCGGTTTGTCCGCGTAATGCGTGGGATATGATAAACGCATAATTTTTTTTGTTACATGTAAGGTAACAAAAGAGGAAAAGAGCATGAAAAAGAATAGAGCGTTTACACTGGCTGAGCTGCTTGTTGTCCTTGGAATAACAGATGTTGTGGCAGCAGTGATGCTTCCGTCGATTAACAATTTGATGCCGGATAAGATGAAGATTATGTACTTAAAGGCTTATGATGAGTTGAGTCAGGATATCAAAAGCCTTGCATCTAACTCGTCGCTGTTTTTTAGCACACAGGAATCCGGAGGCAAAGACTTTGTAATAAATCAGTACCCGCTTTTAAACACGCAGGCGCCGAGGGATTCAAAATTCTCCGAATATTCCGGTAAAACAAAACTGTGCAAACTAATCGCTTATACCCTAAATTCGGATGCTGATAATAAGTGCAGCGACGAAAGCTATGAGTTTAATTCATCTGATTTTAAAAACAAATTCGATAGCAACGCATTTACGACTGCTAACGGCATGAAATGGTGGATTGTGCCACTCAAAAACGAGATTAGCAGTGGAGATAATAAAGCAAGTTAGCAGGCGGATATTTATGTGGATGTCGACCCTTCTAAAAAATCACCTGACTGTATTTACGACGCTAATAGCTGCAAAAACCCTGACAGATTTAAGTTTATCCTGGCAGCCAATGGTACAATTATTGCAGCCGACCCGATGGGAAGGTTTTATTTGAGAACAAGAAAAAACTGGCTGAAAACAAAGGGCGAATTGGACGACGGTGGCTTGATTGCAGCACTTGATTTAAGCCTGCTTGAAGTTGGTTTGAAAGAAGCTGTTGAACCATCAAAGCAGGAAGAACCCCCAACTCCAGAGCCAGAGCCTGAACCTGAACCATCTGAACCGGATTTTAATCCGAATAGCGTACAAGTATATATGCAGTTTTGTCCTTTAAATATGGTTATTAACAACTTTCTCTGGGCGGTTCCGCGAGAAATAGCACTGGGAGCTTATATAAAGGTGAGTATAAGTGATGTTATTCCATATAATGTAAAGGGCGATATCTCTTTACAATACAGACTTGCCGGGGTTGAATATTACAGATGTACAATCCCGGCCGGTAAAACGGAATGTGTTACCCCTGTATTGAATCCTTTGAAATTGCAGTTTAACAATACAGACTGCTCTATTTACAGCACGTATGCTTGGATAGAGGATTCGGATTATACAGCAACACTTTCTAATATTCGTACCGAAGGTATGGAGCTTCATGCTAATGAATCTAATTTTAAACATAGCGGTGTTGGATATAGCTTTAGTGTTTATAAGGGGGAAGGTGTTTTGAAAAGCTCTGATATACACAAAATGGCAGTATTGAGTGGCCACTATACAAAAAATGATTCTAGCCCTGTAGCTTCTACTGATGATTATTTAGGATATTCAGAAGGGCAAAAGTGGTTCTTTAACGATGTTGATCCGGAACTTCTTACCGATAAGACTGAGTTTCCAAACTGAGCGTATGAAATAGTTGAGTTTGAAAAAGTGAAAAATCCTGAATATTATGAATAGTTAAACTTTTTTTAAAGGCGGATTGCTAGCAAACCGCCTTTTTATTTACTTTTAATCATGTTTTTGGTACGATTTTAGGGCAATATAGAATTTTAATAGGGAGATGAATAAATTGAAAACTCGTATGAAATCAAATAATTGCGGTGAGTTGAACCTCAATAATTTAAACCAGGAAGTTACACTATCCGGCTGGGTGTCAACAGTGAGAGACCTTGGTGGGATTTTGTTTATAGAACTTAGAGACAGAAGCGGATTCTTCCAGCTCGTTGCTAACCCGCAAATTAATCCTGATGTGCATAAAGCTTTTGAAAAAGTTAGAAGCGAATATGTAATTACGGTTAAAGGCAAGGTTACAAAAAGACCGGAAGAAACTTACAACGAAAAATATCCGACAGGTCAGGTGGAAATGTATCCTGAATCTGTAGAAGTTCTTTCAGAATCAAAAGTTCTTCCGTTTATTCTTGGCGACGACAGCGTTTCAGAAGATATTAGGCTCAAATACAGATACCTTGATATCAGAAACGAAAAAATGCTTCACAACCTCACAACAAGACACAATATTGTTCAGGCGGTTAGAAATTATTTGAACTCCCAAGACTTTTTGGAAGTTGAAACACCTATCCTGATTAAAACAACTCCGGAAGGCGCACGTGACTATCTTGTACCTTCAAGAGTTCAGGAAGGCAAGTTCTTCGCGCTTCCGCAGTCCCCGCAAATCTTTAAACAACTTTTGATGGTTGGCGGGATTGAAAGATACTACCAAATTGCAAAATGCTTCCGTGACGAAGACTTGAGAGCAGACAGACAGCCTGAATTTACCCAAATCGACATGGAATTGTCGTTTGTAGAACAGCAGGACGTTATTGATACTGTGGAAGGCTTGCTTGTTGACGCGTTTAAGGCTGCCGGAGTAGAAATCAAGCCTCCGTTCATCCAGATGCCTTGGCAGGAAGCAATGGACAGATACGGCTCTGATAAGCCGGATACAAGATTCGGGTTGGAATTGTTCGATATCGGAGACATTATCCTTCAATCCGAGTTCGAAATCGTTAAGAAGACTCTTCAAAACGGCGGTATTGTACGCGGTATCAGGATTCCGGGCGGAGCTAAGTACAGCAGAAAAGATATTGATGATATTACAAAACTTGCTGTATCATTTGGCGCTAAGGCTCTTGCAAACATTATTTACAACGAAGACGGTACTGCAAAATCACCTGTGTTGAAGTTTGTGACAGAAGAACAGGCTAAACAAATACAGGAAAGAGCAGGCGC
>CANAXK010000189.1 GCA_947365485.1 uncultured bacterium | reverse complement strand
CCGGATACCGGAACTGCTCTTCGTTAACGTTTTCTGCGCCTTCTTCTTTCAGTGCTTCGTTGTAGAAATAGCTTACAAGGCTTGTTCCGTGGTGCTGCAAGATAAAGTTGTTAATAACCTGCGGCAAGTGTTCGTCTTTTGCAAGTTCAACCCCGTCTTTAGGATGGGCTGTGATAAGCATTTTGCTGAACCTTGGAGTGCAAGACTTGTGCGGATTCTCAATACCGTAGAAAGACTGGTTTTCCACGAAAAACATCGGGCGCATGAGTTTTCCGATATCGTGGTACATTGCGCCTGCTCTTGCTAGCACAGGGTTAGCCCCGATTGCTTCTGCTGCGTTCTCACAAAGGTGGGAAACCGTTAGGCAGTGGTTAAACGTACCCGGAGCATCTTGCATAAGTTTTCTCAAAAGCGGCTGGTTATGGTCAGCGAGTTCTGCAAGACCATAAGGGGTCATCACCCTGAACAAGTTTTCAATAATCGGAAGCACGCCCAGAAGCAGGATGCCACTGATTACAAAGCAGTTTATCAGGATATAGCCCAAGTCCTTGAAGATAAGCAGGTTATCAATATCCATCATGTATTTTTCTAAGAAATAAATCCCGCCCACAATCAAGACTCCCGCAAGAGAGATTTTTGAGCTTGTAATAAGCAAATCCGAGCGTTTTGAGAATTTCAGTTTTGAAACAGCTGTCATAACAACGGTGTTCAAAAGCATAAACGCTACAACAACTTCGATATTCCAATGCATACCAATAGAAATCAGGGCAAGCACGATTGTCGAGCCGAAAAACGCGTTTCTCGGAGTTGTAAAAATTGAAAGCAAGATTGTATAAGCCGGAATCGGAATTATATAAGGCGAGAACCCTGTTGGCAAGAGCGCGCATATAAATGCAAGAAACAGGGTAAAAGACGCCATAATAGACATGTATTTAGCGTTGTAATACTGTTTTTCAAAGTTTTTCTCATACTGCATAAACACAAAAGTAAAAAATGCGATGAGCACATAGAAGCCGAGAATACCGCCGTAGTTAACTTCCAGAACATTGTATCCGGCAGCTCTTAAAGCGTCCTGTTTGAGTTTGGTAACAGGCTCGCCTTCAAACACGATTTTCTGGCCTTTTTTGAATACAACTTCATAAGGTTTTACTGCGTTCTGGGCATTTTTCTTTGCAATTTCTGTTGCAAACTCGTCCACCACAAGGTTTGGAACAATAACCTGATTCAAAAGACCTTCAATCAAGGCTCCCTGATATCGTGGAACATTGTGCGGGAGGTTCTTTTTTATGATTGCAGAAACATTGTTGTTATCAAAGTCTCTGGATGAAATCCCTATGCTAAGCACTGAAGAGAGTGTAATTTTTGCTTTATCGAATATCGCCTGCAAATCACTGTCGTTTGCGCGTAAAAGAAAATCTACAAGACCTTTTTTCCCGGACTCATCAAACAAGACAGAGAGTTCTTCGACTTTGACCTCATCACTTACGTTTTTATCCCTGATTTTCATAACAGAGCTTTGAAGTGTTGCAAGGCTTGTTGTAATAAATTCGTCTTCTGCCTGGGTCAGGATTGGTTCAACGCCTTGAGCAACTTCTTTTTTGTGCTGTTCTGTCTTTTTGGTATCAATAATTTTGATATCTTTTTGCGCAACAATATCCTTTTTGCTTATCCCGTTTTCAATTACTTTCTGGAAAAAGTAATTCTGCGAAGAAATTGTCACGGTCATCAGAAACGTAAACAGAATAAAACACACAACGTTTCTGAATTGTTTTGATGATATAAAATCTAAGAATTTAGTCATAAATTATCCTTTATAGTTCTCATTCTTTTTTACTACATAACCGCACTTTGTGCAAGCCAAGAATTGTCCTGTGCTGTCAACCGGCATGAAATTGTGCTTGCAGGTCAAAGCCTCGTCTGTAATAGTTTTGTCCTCTTCTTGATAAATATTTTCAGGATTCGCTCCGCTCCCTCTTTTGTTTTTATTAAGCCATTTTATAAAAAGTTCAACAATATACATAATAATTTGACGCACAGATTTTTTAATCAGGCTGGCGTCTTAAGTCTTTTCCCCTATATTTTGAATCCGAACGGTAAAAACTCGCTCATTTTCTTAATCTCGAGATTTCCCATCTCCTCTGTAATAATTTCGATTTCATTATCACCCTGAAACTCGTACATAACCTGCCTGCAAGCCCCGCAAGGATTACAGCTGTCAGCATTCGGTGAGTAAATTGCAACCGCAAGAATTTCTTTTTCACCCTCTGATATGGCTTTACAGATTGCACATCTTTCTGCGCAAATAGTCATACCAAAAGACGAGTTCTCTACATTACAGCCGGAATAAATCTTTCCGCTAGCTGCAAGCACGCCGGCTCCGACTGCGAATCTTGAAAACGGTGAGTAAGACATTTTTGATGCCTCTTTTGCCGTATCCATTAATAGTTTATAATCAATGCCCATATATTACCTATTATAACTAGCTTTTCTTAAACCTGCCAACAACTCTGTTAGTTAATTCTAACACATAATCCATCTTAAACACAAGATTTAACAAAGTGTAAACACCTAAACAAACAATCATCACAACCAAGATTTTCGCCACCTCAAACACATACTTCGGAAGCGCTAATTTATCAAAGCTTACGCAAATAAACCAGCACAGAGCAAACGTGAGAAGCGCTGCAACAAGCATTTTTGCAAAATTAATAAACAAAGTTTTGTAATCCAGTCTGACTTTTTTGAAAATAAAAAGCCCGAGAAAAACTGCGTTAAAGAGAGTCACAAACGAGGTTGAAAGCGTAATCCCTGCAATCCCCATGTCAAGCTTCAATATCAAAAGCCAGTTGAGCGCAACTTTCAGCGCAATCGAAGACATCGCAATAACAAACGGAGTCTTGGAATCATTGAACGCGTAATAAACCCTTGTTATAGAGTCTCTGAAAACATACGGAAGTATTGAGAAAGATAGGAAGCACAGCGCTTCTGACACCATCACAACGGCGTTTGAATTAAACGCGCCTCTTTCAAACACAAGCGAAATCCCATCCTGCGCAAGCAATAGAATAAGGATTATCATTGGCATCGCAGCAAAAAACAGAACCCCGACCCCTTTGTTGAAATACGTTTTCACAGCTTCAAGATTCCCTTCACCAGCGAGTCTTGAAAAAATTGGAAACAAAGGCACAAGAAAGGCTGTAACAAGGATTCCGACCGGAAATTGGAAGATTCTGTTTGCAAACACAACCGAAGTCCATGCCCCTTCTCTCAAAGTTGAGGCAAAAAACATGTCAATATAAATACTTATCTGCCCGATTGTAGAGCTTAGAATCGCCGGAAATAAAAGCTCGCAAATACTTTTAAACTGCGGGTTGTTGA
>CANAXK010000188.1 GCA_947365485.1 uncultured bacterium | reverse complement strand
ACAACGAACTCTCAAAAATGTTTGAATCCCAGCAGGCTTTCATCAAGTGCAAAGAAGGCTGTGCTTATTGCTGTAAGGAAGGCGAATACCCGATTTCCGAGCTTGAATACATTAACATAATGCTCTACTATAACGAGCTTGACGACAGAATAAAAGACAGAATTAATGAAAACATTGCCGGGCTTCTAAAAAACTCCAGAGAAAAAATGTACGAATGCCCGTTTCTTGTAGACAACAAATGCAGCGTGTATCCGGCAAGAGGAATAATCTGCCGCACATTCGGGCTAATTTCTTACGACGACAAGGGCAAAAAACGAATGCCGTTTTGCGTGGATTTGGATTTAAACTATGCAAATGTGTACGACAAAGAAAAACACTGTATCACAAGCTGCGCTTCAGATGGAACAGAACCTTGCGCTTATAACGTCGACAGAAAATTCTTACGAAGCGCCAAGATAGAAAAAGCTTTCAACATATTCTTTGGCGATGACAAACCGCTGGTTGAATGGCTATCAGAAGAGTTCTCTGATATTACTCGTTGAGTTTTTTGAAATTATCAAGATAAGTCTGTGCAAGCTTCAGTTTGTTCAGCTGCTTGTAGACATACGCTAGATTGTAATGAAATTCTGCAACATCAGATTTAAGCATGATTGCTTTGTTCAGGTTTGTCTTTGCCTTGTTAAGTTCACCAAGTTTGATATAAGTGCATGCCAGATTGTAGTAAACATAAGGATTTTCTTTGTTCAAAGAAGCTGCTTTTTTGTAGTTTGAAACAGCCATGTTGTACTGACCGTTGTCTGCGTAGCAGTTTGCAAGGTTGTAATACGCTTTGTAGTATTTAGAATCTTTTGAAACAGCCTTCTGGTACATAAAAACAGCGTTGTCACGCTCGCCCTTGTCATCAAGAACATTGCCAAGAAGCAGCCAGTCCTGTGCGCTTCTTTCGTCTTCTCCGATTTGAAGCAGCAAATCCATTGTTTTGTTAAAGTTGTTATCGCTGTAGAACGCTGTTGCCTGCTTAGATAAATCGTCTTCAGCAAAGCAGCTCGTACCACATACCAATAAAGCTATTATCAAAAATCTTCTCATACCTAAATTATATGAAAAAAGCCGGGTTTTATCAAATTAATAAATAATGTAACGCAACATGCGCTGCGTTACATTATTAAAATGCTTAGCAAATATTATACGCCTTTAACCCGAGATACTTACCGTTAGCCGCAAGCTCGTCTTCTATACGCAGCAGCTGGTTGTATTTTGCAAGTCTGTCCGTACGCGAAAGTGAGCCAGTCTTGATTAGTCCGCAATTTGTTGCAACAGCCAAATCAGCAATAAAACTGTCTTCTGTTTCTCCCGAGCGGTGAGAAACAACAGCAGAGTATCCGTTTTCATGCGCCATAAGAATCGCATCCATCGTTTCGGTTAGCGTTCCTATCTGGTTAGGCTTGATGAGAATGGAGTTTGCAGCTTTTTTCTCAATACCTTCAAGAAGGCGCTTGGTATTTGTTACAAACAAGTCATCCCCCACAAGCTGGCACTTATCACCCAGTTTTTCGGTAAGGTTCTGCCAGCCGAGCCAATCGTCCTGCGCAAGTCCGTCTTCTATTGATATAATCGGGTAATCCTGCACGAGTTCTGCAAGGTAGTCAATCATTTCTTCGGAGGTTAGTTTTTTGTTCTCGCCTTTTAGATAGTACTTGCTCAAAGAGCACACCCCGTTTGAGCATTCGCCCTCTTCGTACAGTTCGGAAGCTGCAACATCAAGGCAGATTTTCACATTATTTGTGCTATAGCCTGATTTTTCGATGGCAGAGATTATAACCTCGATGGCCTCTCGTGTGGAAGACAGGTTTGGCGCAAATCCGCCTTCGTCTCCAACAGTGGTAGAGAGTCCTTTTTCGTTAAGAATAGTTTTCAGGGTATGGAATATTTCTGAGCCGGCACGCAGGGCTTCGCTAAATGTCGGAGCTCCGACAGGTGAAATCATGAACTCCTGAAAATCAATATTATTATTAGCATGCGCCCCTCCGTTCAAGATATTCATCATCGGAGTCGGTAAAACCCGTCCGCTCAGGCCGCCAAGATACCGGTAAAGCGGCAGCCCGTGAGATTCTGCGCTTGCCCTTGCGCAGGCAAGTGAAACGCCCAGAATCGCGTTCGCCCCGAGGGTTGATTTGTTAAAGCTTCCGTCCATTTCCATCATCAGGGTGTCAATAAGCTGCTGGTCAGAAGCGTCTTCCCCGAGCAAATTCGGGGTGATTACGGAATTTACATTCTCAACCGCCTTCAACACACCTTTACCGTTGTATTCGGTATTGACTTTGTCTCTTAGCTCTCTGGCTTCATAAATCCCTGTTGAAGCACCGGATGGCACGGACGCCCTACCAACAGACCCGTCAATAAGTTTTACGTCTACCTCGACTGTGGGATTTCCGCGTGAATCCAGAATTTGTCTCGCTCTAATATCTTCTATTTCGCACATAATTTAGCTCCTTCCTCTAAAAGAGTATAAAAGTTTATTAAAAATTAATATCCTACAGTCAGGCAAATTTTTGATTTTTACCCGTAAATCGTTATAATATAAATATGAAAAAATTTATTGTCTGTTTAATAATAATAAGTTTTGCGCTTCCATCTAATGCAGCCTTATGGCACAGAAAAGACAAGGCGCTTGAAAAGGAGCTTCAAGGCAAAGGCTACGCCGGAACTCTTCCAAACCTGAACGACAAGATAGAAAAATCAAAGACAAAGGTCTCAACCCCGATTTTTGATGCGCAGGAAGGTTTTAACAACCCATCAGAGCTTAAGCCTGTGCCACGAGACAATCCTGCATTTATCGATATCATCCAGAAAAAAGACAAGACTTCGAAGTACGTAAGCGATGCCAATGAAATCCTTCCGATGCTTGAAAAGCTCGTAGACTGCATTGAGGATAACGAGAATGTTCAGCTTTTTGTCACAAAAGCAAACCTGCTCACAATTAATATTGACCACCTTGCAGAAAAATACGACGGCAAGCCAGAAAGCTACTACGAGTCGTTTCGCAAGCTTCTTGAGGTAAACCGTTATGTCAAATCTATTTCCACACTAAGGCGTGAGGCTGTAACTTATCAGCGTTATCTTGCATACACGGCAAGCGGTTCGATTTATAACCCTGAGAACATAAACCAGCAGCTCCAGTACCTTATGGAAGAACTAAACGCTACGATTATATTGCTTAGAGACGAGGGCTAGTTTTCTATTACAGGTTGGATATCCATTTTGCTGATGTTTCTGGTAGCTTTAGCAAACTTGATAGCTCCCGGAGGTGTTGTTGCGTACATTGAAGTTGCAAACCCTGCAGAAAGGCCTGCCACAATACCTGTTACCGTACACAGGATTTGTTTTAGGGTCGAGGATTTTCTTGTTAAATATATAGGAACAGCTGCACCCACAAGCCCACAAGCCCCG
>CANAXK010000187.1 GCA_947365485.1 uncultured bacterium | reverse complement strand
CACACCGTCTAACACTCTTTCCCTACACGACGCTCTTCCGATCTTGCTGACTTAGACAAGGCAATACGCGTTGTAATTGATGCAAAGACACAGTATCCGAGCGCTTGCAACGCTGTTGAGACGCTTTTGATACATAAAGACTTTGAAGGCACAACAGAGCTCTTAAAAGCCTTGGAAAATGCGGACATAGAGCTTGTTTCTGCGCCGGAGAGCTGGCATAAGGAATATTCTGATAAGATTCTTGCCTACAAGTTTGTTTCATCCATTGAAGAGGCAATTGAGCACATCAACGAGTTTTCTTCCGGACACACAGAATCAATTATTACAGAGGATGAGAAGAATGCTCAAATATTTATGAGCGCTATTGATTCGGCGGGAGTTTACCACAATGTGTCAACAAGGTTTGCTGACGGGTTCAGATACGGATTTGGCGCCGAAGTCGGAATTTCTACGAACAAGACGCATGCGCGCGGGCCGGTTGGTCTCGAGGGCTTAACAATATATAAATACAATATAGAAGGCGACGGACATATTGTAAAAGATTACGTTGAAGGTGTGAAGAAGTTTAATCATAAGGATTTGTAAATGAAAATTGGTGTAGTTGGATTGGGTTTAATAGGCGGTTCTATATTTAAATGCGCGCAGCAAAAATACGATGTTGCTGGTGTTTCAAGGAGCGTTAAGGAAGTAGAAGGAGTAAGCGAAGACTATGCAGCGCTTGAGGATTGCAACCTTGTTTTTGTATGCACTCCAATGAATAAAACTCTTGAGGTTCTTGACAAGTTAGAAGGGATTTTGGATGAAAACACGATTGTAACAGATGTTTGCAGCCTCAAAGAATTTGTTTCCCAAAAGAACTACAAGTTTAAGTTCATTCCGTCGCACCCGATGGCAGGCACTGAACACAGCGGTTGGGAACATTCGTTTCCGGAGCTTTTTGAAGGCGCAACATGGGCTGTAACACTCAAGGATGATACGCATTTAGAGGATTTTGCAGTGTTGAAGTCTGTTATTAACGATTTGGGAGCGAAGACGATTTTAACAACGCCTCGTGAGCATGATAGAGCTGTTGCAATGATTTCCCATGCACCAATGCTTGTTGCACAGGCGCTTTGCAAGAATATCGAGAACAATGAGCTTGCGCAAAAACTTGCTTCTTCCGGGTTCAGGGATACAACACGTCTTGCGCTTTCAAATGTTGAAATGGCGAATGACATGATTGTCATGAACGGCGAAAATATAAAAGATGTTATCTGTGGAATTAACGGCAGTATTGACGAGCTGTTGGAAGGGGATTACAAAGAGGAAGCCCAAAAGATTAAAGAGTTTAGAGAAGAATTGTATTGCGTTTAATATTTAAATAACAAACGGGGCGTGCTCTTTGAGCACGCCCCGTTTGTTTATAAAATCAATTAAACCAACTCAACAGTGTATTGAGCGTTTCTTTCAGCGATTTCAACAAGGCTTCTTGAAACAGCAATCATAGAGATTTCTGAATCAAGCTTGTTAACGCAAGAACCACAACCGATTGCAGAAGCACCAGCTGCAAAAGCAAGAGCTGCTGTTGTAGGGTTGATGCCTGTAGCTGTCATGATTGGAAGTTCAATGTTTCTTGAGAGTTCAATTGTGTTAGAAAGAGTTAGTTCAGCTCTTTCAACAAGCCCTCTTACACCGTTTGAAGGTGCTTCGTTAGAGAAGTGTCCTTCTGTTTGGATAAGGTCAACGCCCAAAGCTTCTAATTCTCTAGCAAGTTCAACCTGTTCAGCGATTTCCAATTCACCTGGGATAGTAACGCAGAAGAAAATTTCTTCGTCGATTAGTTCAAGTGTTCTTTTTGCAAGGCTCAAAACCTGTGAAGCAGAGAAAGATACGCCTTTTTTGTAAAGTGCATCAAAGTTGCCTAATTCAATAGCGTCAGCGCCCAAAGCTACTGCGTGTGCTAATTCCTGAGGCTCAACAGATGATACGAACAAAGGAAGGTCTGTCATGCTTCTTGCCATTGCAATGATATCAGGGTTTGCACAAATATCAATTGCGCTAGCGCCTGAATTAGAAGCTGCTTTTACAACCTTTTTTACGCTTTCTGTATCAAAATTATCAATACCTGCAATAATTTTTACCGCTCTTTTTTCAGCTAAAGCTCTTTTAAAACTTTCAATTCTTGACATACTTTTCTCCTTTTAAGTGTCGATTGTGATAAACTTCTCGTCTATTATACATTAAAATTTGAATGCTGGCAATATATAGCCGTGCTGGAATCCGAAATTTGTTATTCAGGGTAATTGTGAGGTGTATGAAATTTTGCAAATATTTAAGTGTAAAAACACTATGGGAGGGATTTTCATGTTCAAAAGGCTGACAGTCGCGGTTTTAATGATGGCAACAATTTCACTGCCTGCTTTTTCCTTTGGGAAAGAAGGAAGAAATCCTGTAACAATTTATGAAAAAATAAATCCGGCAATCGTGTCCGTAGATTCGCAACTTACAAACGGTCTTTCCTGCGGCACCGGCTGCATTATTGATAAATCAGGTATAATACTCACAAGCGCACACGTAATCGATGTGGGCAAAACTGTCGTAGTTACGATGAATAACGGACAAAACTATAATGCCAAGGTTATAAAACACCTCGGTGAAAACAAAGATATCGCACTTTTAAAAATTGATGTCCCGCAAGAGCTTAAAACCGTTAAATTTGGCGACTCCGGCAAGATTAAGGTCGGGCAGAAAGTCCTTGCAATCGGCAACCCTTTCGGCTTCAACGGGACTTTGACCCAGGGGATTATATCAAGGATAGATTATGCTAAAAACCGTATCCAGACCGACGCTGCTATAAACCCCGGTTCTTCCGGCGGCCCGCTTTTGAACACAAATGGAGAAATAATCGGGATAAATCAGGCGATTTATAATCCTGACAACAATATTTCTAATATCGGAATCGGATTCGCTACTCCTATAAACCTTGTGAAAGAGTACTTGAAAGAGAGTGAAGGTTAGAAAAACGGGCGCGAGTTTACAATTACTCAAAAAACATTATAATAGTATGTATGAGATTCTTAATTACACTACTATTAATGTTATTCATGAACTTTGCGCTGGCAGCCGAGGTTAACCTCCGCGACTACGACGAGTTCGACGTGCCGGAAGGAACGCATATACCGGTTATTTCGCTGCAGGAGTTTTCTACTGCGTATACAGAAGAAGGTGACGCTGTTTATTTTGTAACGACTTCGGATATTTTTCTTTATGACAAGAACGTGATTCCTCAAGGCACAAAGCTTAGCGGTTATATTGACAAGAAAAACGAGCCCATAATCGGCACCCATGCTGCAATGAGAGTGTTTATAAACAAAATGTACCTTTCTGACGGATATGAAATTCCGATAAAATCGTATATATATACTTCTAACAACAATATGATAGGAGGCGGGCTTACAGCACCTGCTGAATACTTGAGAAT
>CANAXK010000186.1 GCA_947365485.1 uncultured bacterium | reverse complement strand
TTTTGTGCGGGCGTTGGGTTGAGAGCGTTCCATATTCGTAGGGAGAGGGAGAGGGAGAGGGGATAAGCATAAGCAATCAAATCGGGTCGAAAACTTTCAGTTTTCGACCCGAAAAATCTTTTGAGCTATAAAATTACACAAGTCCTTCTTTTACAGCCTTAACCGCAGCCTGCACTCTATCATTTACGCACATCTTTTGAAGAATTGAGCAAACGTGAGCCTTTGCTGTGTGAACACTTACAATAAGTTCTTTTGCTATTTCTGTATTGCTTTTGCCGTCTACAAGGTGTTTCAAGACTTCAAATTCACGTTCGGTCAATGGTACTCTGCCTTCTTCAGTTGCCTTATCTTTGAGGATTCCAATTGTTTCCTGTTTCGGGAATGAGTCAAGCACCTTTCTTGCAATTACAGGGTCAAGCCAGCAAACGCCGTTGTTTACATCTCTGATTACGTCAGCAAGTTTTGCAGGGTCAATATCTTTCAGGCAATAAGCCATTGCGCCGGATGAAAGCGCTGCGATAACTTCTTCTTCTCTGTCGTGAGAAGTCAGAGCAATAACCTTAACATTGTTGTTCATTTCTTTGACTTTTATAGTTGCTTCAATTCCGTTCATCCCTGCAAGTCCTAAATCCATAAGAACAATGTCAGGAGTGTGTTGTTCAATGAGCTTAAGTCCGTCAATGGCATTATCGCTTTCTGCCACAACATTAATATCCTCGTTTGAATTTAACGCGCATCTTAAACCAACTCTTGTTAGTTTGAAATCTTCTATTATAATAATGCTAATTGTCTTCTTTTCTGTGCTTACGGCTGTGCTCATTGGAAATCCTCCTTGTTAAGTTGTTTTGTATTTTACAACTCTATTTAATAATACACACGGGTTGTAGTATATTACCCGACTAACCAATATTTACTGCACATATTCGGTAATAAGGTCGACAACCTCTGATACCGAGTAATTGTCGTGTGTTATAAATATGTTTTTCTTAGTTTTTTCAATTACATAATCAATAGAATTTCCGTCTAAAAACAGATTCGTAAACGGCTTGAGCATAATAGAAGGAACCACCACATAATCAGCCTCAACATCCTTGATGGCATTTATTAAATCCTCTGATGTGATGAGCCCCGCAACAGTTATGTTTTTGCCCCAGTAAGTTGATTTTACAGGGTTAATAACACACTCAAGATTCTTTATTCTATTGAGTTTTCCTGAAATATAATCAAAAGCTGACTCCGCTGCAACCGAACAGGCAATGCAAATCTTAAGTTTCTGCCCGAGCTCTTTTGGAAGCTCAAGCGTGTCAAAATCGTCCATAAGCGTTCTTAATGAGCCGACTCCATCGTCAAGCTGCGAAAAATTCCCGTAATACCGCGAATCCGGAATCTCTTTTCCTGCAAGAAGGAAAAACTCGTCCGAACAGCAAACTTTTTTGAACTTTGAAGCTGTCTCGATTGTTTTCAACGCAACTTCTCTGACAACAGTTCTAAGCTCCTGCTCTCTAAACTGGGTCACTCCGACAGGCACTATTGCTACAGATAATAATGCAGAATCAAGGGATGACAAGTCTTCCAGCGTCCTTTGAAGCTCTTCTCCGTCGTTGTAACCCGGGCATAAAACTATTTGCGCATGGAAAGGTATATCATTATCCTTGAACCATTTCAGGTTCTCCATAATCTTTCCTGCGTTTGGATTCCTTAGCATTTTTACCCTAAGCTCGGGATTCGTTGTGTGTACTGAGATGTAGAAAGGCCCGAGATGAAGCCTTGCTATACGCTCTTTGTCCTTGTCAGTAAGGTTTGTTGTCGTGATGTAGGTTCCCTGTAAGTATGAAAGCCTGTAGTCATCGTCTTTAATGTACAAAGTGTCACGCAAACCTTTTGGCTGCTGGGCAACGAAGCAGAATATGCAGTTGTTGAGGCATGGTTTTACCCTATCAAACACCGCGCTTTCAAAGATTATGCCCAAATCTTCGTCAAAGTCTTTTTCAAGCTCGATTTCTTCAATCTCGCCGTTCTTTTTTTGTATCTCGATGGTTATTAATTCGCTCTTGGTAAGGAATTTATAATCAATCATATCCTGAAGCTTTTCTCCGTCAATTGATAAAAGAACGTCGCCTTCTTCTATCTCGAGCTCCTGTGCAATTGAATCTTCAACAACTCCGCTAATGAGTGCAGGCATTTTCCATTCCCTCCAGAAGCGAGATAAAGTTGTTGTACTCGCAAGTTAAATTGTCAAAAACCATCTTGGGATAAAAAGTAAAATCCTCGGATTTCATAAGATTCTTTGTGTCGATAAGAATGCTTTCTGCTTTTGTTTTAAGCCTTTTAAGCATCGTAATCTGGTCGTCCTTGTCCAGAACATCCGCACAAACAAGCTTGATTCTTGCGCTTGTTAGAAACTGAACCGGATTTTCCAGAGGCGGGGTTATTAAAAGATTCCTAAGCTCCTTAACCCCTTCATTCGTAATCGAATAGTAGCAGGAAGGTCTTCCGCCTTCTGACATTGTCTTCTGCATTTTTACAAACCCGTTTTTGTGTAATCTTGTAAGCGCGGGCTGGATTGTACCGAAACTCGGGGTTGTAAGCACTCCAAAGGTTGAGTTGATTTCCTTGGAAATCCCGTACATTGTTAAAACTTTTTCACTCAGCTCATATAATATCAGAAGTTCTATCATAGCTAATATTATATCATGTACAAAAAGGCAATTTTTGAACGGAAAAAAACTTTATATAAATACAGGGAAAATCATGAGGTAATTTATGAGCACAATCAGACCACTTAATCTAAGCGAAAACTATTATGCAGCTGCAAATACTACAATGGTTTCAAATGCAACCGGAACCGGGTCAATTTTTACTTTTTCTGAAGATGAGCCGAAGAAATCGGAGCAAAAAGTTGATTACAAGAAAAATATTAAAAATGCCATCAAGAACGGTAGTTTAGAATATACTCCTGAGACGAAAATTTTGGGGTTCAGGGTACGTAGAGCTCAATATACTTACAAAATGAGCAACAGAGAATGTGCTGCAGATGTGTGCAAAAAATTTAATCTAAAGCCTGGTGCATTATTTATCAGTAACGGAGTTCGACCTGAAGCTGATTGGGCGCCTTCAAAAGGGGGTACTACTGTATTCTTCTACGAAGAGGATATAATCAAGGATTAAGAAAAGTCGTTTCTTACAATTGATATAAACTCTTTTGCGAGCTTCTCGCTCCACTTGCGGTTGCTTTCCTGCTCAATAACTTCAAGAGCCTCGTCTCTTGACATTGCATCTCTGTACGGGCGTTTTTCAAGAAGTGCGAAATAAGAGTCCACAATCAAAATGATTTGTGATTCAATCGGTATTGCTTCGCCTGAAATCTTGTTAGGGTATCCTGTGCCGTTCCAGTTCTCGTGGTGCTTTTCAATAATCGGAATGACATCAACAACATTTGAAATCGGCTCCAGTATCTCTTTTGC
>CANAXK010000185.1 GCA_947365485.1 uncultured bacterium | reverse complement strand
CATCGGATAATAGATTGCGCAGAAAATTATTGCTAATATTAAACTTCCTATCAGACGCGCTTTTAGCATATAGTGTAAACTTTTCTATAATACAACCCGACTCCGATTATCGAAAGAATGATATTCGGCATAAAAGCAGCAAGTACCGGTGCAAGCGAGCCAGCTTCACCAAACGAAATAGAAAGCGCTCTTATCAGGTAATACGCGAAAATAATCAGAATGCTGAACAAGAATCCTCTGTTATACCTTACCCTCGGCGGTGTGATTGCAAGCGGAACGCCAATCAGAACAAGTACAATAGTTGTGAGCGGGAGCGCAATCTTGTCATAAAGGCTGATTTTCAATTCGTGCTTGTCCTCTCTGTCAGATTTTGCAAGGAATTTGCAGAGCTGCATGAAGTTGTGCTCGTTAGCCAGATTCCTGTTCATTTCCTTAGATAAATCCATCCCGAACTTTATTGTAGAATCGTCAAACAGCGTTGTGTCAAGTGTTTTTCCACTGTCTGTTACAGTGTAAATCGCACCCTTCTGGAACTTCCAGCCTTCCGGAGTTGTAGCACCTTCTCTTGCTTGCAAAATCTGGATAGTGCCGTCTTTTGAAGCATCAAGCACAGTAATATTGTGCAGCTGCTTATCTGTGCAGTCTCCCACATAGAACAGGCGCTTGAGCAGCCCTGCTTCTTTTGTCTCTTTGAAAGTGAAGTTATGCTTGCCTTCCGGAATATTCTTTTTGGAAAATGCGTACAGCGCAAGGTCTGTGGACTGTTTTGTCATAACAGGAACCACTGTTTCATTAAGAACAAAGCTTACGCAGGACATGACAATCGCAAAAATGAATATTGGTTTTGCAATACGGTTCAAACCGATTCCACAGGCGCGCATTACAGTGATTTCAGAGCTAAGGCTCAAGCCGTTAAGTGTCATAACCGTTGCAAGCAGGACGCCCATCGGGATTGTCATTACAAATACCGCAGGCAGGTGCAGAATGATTATCAAAAACGCTATCTTGAAAGGGATTCCGTACATGGAAATCTGTTTAATCAGCGTGATAAACGTGTCTGATGCGAAAATAATTGAGGTAAAAACCAGAACGCCCATGATAAACATTTCAATAACCTGCTTTAGGATGTATTTATCAAGCAGCTTCATGTTTCTCAATTGGTATATTAAATTTTTAATCCAGTTTTTCAAATTGCTTAAACTCCAGAACTATTATACATTAAAAAGAGCGTAAATTAAAAAATTAATTTCTATTCTCCTTCAAGAACCTCACAAAATACGAAGCAAGCGCAGGAACAATACTTACAACCACAAGCACATTCATAATACCGTATTTCTGCGCAACAGCACCCAGAACCGACATGCAAAGCGCAACAGTGCCCCAGCAAAATCCGTTAATAAACCCTGCAACAATACTCTTGTACTCAGGAAGCGTTCTTTGTGCCCAAACCATTGTAACAGGCTGGGCAAGCATTGTGGTGAAACCGATTACAAAGAAAACAAACAGAGATAAAACCGGATGCGTTTTGTAAACAAGCGCAAACACAAGCATCATCGGGAAAGTCGCGAGCATTGAAAAATAAATCACTGGTTTTGATCCAAACCGTTTTTCAGCCTTAGGGCTCAAAAACGATCCGATTGCGCCTGCAAATACAAACAAAAACAGGGCAAAACCGATATAAAACGGAGTGCAGCCCATTGACTTCCACAAAAACGGAAGCAATATGCAGGAGCTGTTTGTCATAAGCGACTTCATCATCGAAATCAGCATTAGAAAATTCATCTGCCTGTTTTTCAGGATTTCTTTGAATGACCTGAAAAACTCCTTGTGCTCAGGCTGTTTTTCTATCCTCGAAAGCTTCGGAACAAAAACAAACATCAACGCAGCAAGAACCAGCCCTGCAATTGACGTATAAGAAATCATATCCAAGCCTAATACCTGTGTAATAAATGCTGCAAGAAGAGGGCCGAACGCAAACCCCAGAGAGCCCATGCTTATAAACACGCCCATGTTATTTGAGCAGTCTTTACCTGAAAAATGGTTGACAAACCCCATTGCCTGCGGGTGGAAAAAGCTTCCGCCAAGGCTTCCGAGTATCATGAATACAACAAGATACGGTATTGAAGGCGCAAGCGGAGTCATCGGTATAAAAAGCGAGGCAAGGATTATGCCCCAGAAAATAAAGAACCGTTTTAAAATATTATCTGCAAAGAACCCGAAAACCGGCTGGAGCATTGAAGAGCAAATATGTGAAATGCTTATAATAACCGTAGCAACAGCCATTGAAAACCCGAGTTTTGACGCGATAAATGGCATTATAGGGTTAAGAAAACCGCTATAAACGTCACAAACAAGGTGGGCTGCGCACAGCCAGATTATTGCATTTTTTGAAGTCTGGTATTTCATAAATTGGGGCAGCCAGGAAGTTAAGCAGCTAGGCAGCTGGGCTTCTTTACTCCTATTCCCCCTTTACCCCTTTCCTAATTGTTTGCTGATTTGAGCCTGAATTGTGTTGGCGCGGGTGATGTACCTTGAAAGCTGTTCGTACTTGTCAAGCGCTTCTCCGTAAGGAGTCTGAAGCGTCATCAGCTCATCCACGCTCTTGTTGATATTTTCAAGCTTGCTCAATGATTTTTTCAACTCTAATACTGAAGAAAACCGCTTCGGAAGCCTTGAAAGACAAGCCTCGCCAAGCATATCTGAAAGCTTTTTCAAGCCGGAGCACTTTTCTTTTATTCTGGATGTGAGCATATTTATTATCCCGCCTGAAATCTTTGCAGAAAGGCTGGTCTCGTTATATATCTCCAAAAGTTCGTTCAAGTCGTCCTGAACCTGCTTTCTTCTGCCAAAAAGCGACTCAACAAGCTCAAAATCCCTTATGTCTTTTGCGCCCTGTATCTGTGCGTCTATTGACTTGAGCTCCTCTTCGGCTTTGGAGATTTTGTACTCAAGTTTGAAAAGCTCGTCAGACACATCCTTATAAGCCTCTTCTTTTAGAATATTGTAGTCGTAGTCATTAAGCCGTCTGACTGGCTCTGTCTGGTTTGTATGCGCAGGGAGGTTTTCAGGCTGCATAAAAAAATTATCGCCCTGATTTGAAAAAGAAGATTTATCCCTGTTGTTTACAAAAATATCGCCGTTCATACGAAGATTATACTATTAAAACAGCTTTTCTTCAATTTGCTCTTTCATTAGTTTAGCCGGATAATAGTCCGGTAAAATCCTTAAGCACTCATTAATTGAGATGTAAGCATTCGGAGTATCGTGAATATCATTGTAATATTTAGCAAGCATAAAATGCAACTCCGGATCATTGTAATAAAGCTTTTTGGATTTTTCCATGTAGCTGAATGCAACAGAGAGCAGGTTGTTGGCATACATTACCCTAGCTGCAAACTTGTACGTTTCCTGATTTATGCCTGCAAGAAGTTCGAGGCTGCCCAAAAACTGTTCTGCATAATCAAGTTTTTCGTTTTT
>CANAXK010000184.1 GCA_947365485.1 uncultured bacterium | reverse complement strand
AATTATTTTCTGTATATTGCGGTTCTTATACTGATTATGGTTGTTTTGAGCATAAGAAGCGTGATGACTAAACCAAAAGAAGAAGAAATAAAAAAAGAGGCATAAGCCTCTTTTTTTATTAAGATTTGTCATCCAGATACCTGTAATCCATCATGCTGCCTTCGTATTCCGTGAGGTCGTCACCGTAAAACATCGACATGTTGTTGATTACGCGGTTTGTGTCAGCAATTTTTTGTTTCTCAACACTGGAGTTTACTCCGTAAGCTTGAATTTCTTGGTTTGTGACCTTGCCGTCGTGGTTTGCGTCAATATCATCGAAGTGCGAAAGCACTGTTTCCTGCAAAGAGGTGCTCATTCCTGAAGAGGCTCCGAGCGACATGATTTGCTCGCGGGTTAAACCCTGGGTTGCCATGTTGTTCATGAGCTTCTGGATTTCGTCCGCTGAAATGATTCCGTCTCCGTTCGAGTCCACGCTGTTGAAGTTTGTGGTCAGGTAGGACGCAAACGTTGAACCGTAAGCTGTTTGGGTTATGTTTGTGTTTGTGAGCGCTGCGTTCAGGTTTTCAAGCGTGAGCCCGTCTTTGTACTGGCTTGAAAGCAGCGAAAAAGAGTTTGTTAAGCCGGCGTTGATTCCGGTGAATAATGAAGACCCGTCTAATCGTTTGCTCATAATATATCTCCTTGTGTTTGGTTACATGTATACATGTTCAGTTTAAGGTTTTTTAGACGGAAATCAACTATACAAAAATATGTTTTTTCTATAACTTTGGTTGTAGATTTCTGCGGCGGTATGTTATAATAGTGATATAAGAAGGAATGCCAATCATGTTTATACGTAAATGTAAAATAACTTTTATAACCCATGGTGCGACTGTGCACAGTCAGGAAGGTATTATTTCTGATAACGAAAAATATCCGAAACTTAGCGATTTTGGGGAAGAAGAAGTCGAAAAAGTCTGCGAATACCTTGATAAACGCGCAGTTGCTTATGACAAGATTTATTCAAGCCCGTCGATTAGATGCACCCAATCCGCGCAGATTATAGCAAAGCTGTTTAAGAAGAAGATTACGACAATCAATCTTCCTGCGCGTAAATACGGCGAGTGGGACGGCTGTTCTTATGCTGATATATTTGAAAAGCACGGCACACGAGTGCTTGCCAACACTCCTGAGGGCGGGGAATCGCAGGAAGAGTTCAACAAACGTGTATCAGAAATGATTGACAAGATTGTTGAAGAAAACAAGGGCAATCGCGTGATTATTGTTACCACCCCGGATGTGGTGCAGTCAGCGCTTGCAAAAACACTCGGGCTTAGCGGGGTAAACCAGTTCAAGAATCTTATAAAGACCGGTTCTCTAACACAGATTAGCTATTTTGAGGATGACTGGTCGAGCGTGATTTATTCTGATTATATGCCTATTTAGTTTTTGTTGTATAATATGTGTAGACCGTAGCGGTATCGTCTAGTGGTTAGGACGGGAGATTCTCATTCTCCAAACAGGGGTTCAATTCCCCTTACCGCCGTTTACTTTTTCTGTAGAAAAAGTAAACAAAAAGACTTATCCCACACTGTCGCCTGACATTTTGTAGAATTACCAGCTTAAATTGGGCTTTTTCCGTCAGGCTCGATGTCAAAACACCTTTTTAAATGTTACATTTTGTTACAAAAAGTCAATTTTTCAACCTGAATTAACTTTATATATATAAGGTTATTTTTATAAAGGTTAAAGCAGGTTATGATTACTCCAATGGGTTCACTTATGAATATGGAATACATGCTCTACGGCGGGGCTTCCGGGTGGAATGCAAATGTTCCGAGCTTTGTTAACGGCTACAGAGCTAATAATGTGAATTTCATGGGAAACTATAGCGGGTATCCGGCTCAATACAATCAGAGTCTGTATCCTCAAACAGTAAATCCAAACTCTGTTTACGATAGCTTTACTCCTCAGAAACAGAATACAAATCCTCAACAGGTGGGTTTTGGTGCTTCTAAATCAGATTTGGATACACTTGGAAAATATTATCTTCAGGGTATGAATCCAAGCGAATCTTTAACCGGCGCAGCAGCTGGTGGTGCAGCATTTGCCCTTGTTAATAATACAAGATTTATTGCCCACCCTATCAATTCTCTTTCAACAATCGGAAAAGTTGAAAAGATGTTTGCAGGTGTTAAAGACAAAAACTCCAAATTATACGAACTCTGGAGAAACGGCGACACACATCAGTTGATGACGGACGCTTATGCAAGAATGCACAAGCTCGAAGGCGGTGCAAAGTCTCGCCTTGGTATGTTCAAAGCAAGAATTGATGAAGCAACTTACAAAAGCTTGAAATCTGAAATGGAAGCAGCTTTAAAGAGCGGCAACAAAGAAGCAATTGCAACAGCTACAGAAAAAATCAGAGTTGCAACAAACGCTAAAACGGGCTGGCTGCCTCGCGGATGGAAAAAGATTACAGGCGGTGAGGTTGCTGATATTTCTAAGAAAATTGCAGATGATGCAGCAATCAAAGCAGCTGTTAAAGAAAATGTTGCGAAAAAAGGCAGCAAGACTATTGCAGAACAGATGAAGCACGGCTTCAAAGGTCAGGGCGGAATGGGCGGTCTGTTCTTCATGGGCATCGAATTTTTGACGGATTGGTCTAAGATTAAGAAAGCATTCTCAAAAGATAATTCAACCGGCGTGAAACAGCTTGGCCAAACAACTATCAAAGGTGCAGGCTCACTAATCGGATGGACAGCGGGTGAAGCAGTCGGCGCATGGGCTGGTGCAAAACTCGGAGCTCTGGCTGGTACAGCAATCGCACCAGGTGTTGGTACTGCAATCGGTGCTGTAGCAGGCTTAATCGGTGGTTCAATCGGGTGTGCGTTGATGGGCAAACTTACACATAAGATTGTTGGTGAAGATGTCGGCTCAAAAGTTGAAGTAGAAGATATGAAAAAGACGGCGCAGGGTCAGGTTAAACTCCTTGAACTTACTATGCAGCAGGCTCAGAGCGATAAAAAATTAGACCCTAAAGTTATGAACGCTCTTAACAATGTTGCAAATGCTTACTCTCAAGCATAATTATCCTATTTTAATTAACCTATAATAACAACTCCCTTTTGTGTTAAAATCAAACCAGAAGGGTTTTTATTATGAGAAGCGACAATATCAAAAAGGGAATAGCCAGAACTCCGCACAGGAGCCTTCTTATGGCAACAGGTGTATCAAGAAAGAATATGGAATCCCCGTTTATCGGGATTGCAAGCTCGTTCTCTGATTTGGTTCCGGGACATATCGGAATGCGCGATCTGGAACGCCAGATTGAAAAAGGTATCCATTCAAACGGCGGCCAGGCGTTTATTTTTGGTGTCCCTGCCGTGTGCGACGGAATCGCGATGGGGCATTCCGGCATGCAGTACTCGCTTCCATCCAGAGACCTTATTGCTGATTGTATAGAAACAGTTGCAAACGCTCACCAGCTCGACGGACTTG
>CANAXK010000183.1 GCA_947365485.1 uncultured bacterium | reverse complement strand
CGGTTTGTTCTTAAGAATGGATATGGAACAATGGGAAAGAGTTATCAAGATTAACCTTACATCTGCTTACTGCGTAACCCACGCTGTAATCAAGCACATGACTAAGGCTCGTCAGGGCTCAATCATCAACATGTCAAGTATTGTTGGACGCCACGGTAACGCTGGTCAGGCTAATTACTCTGCTTCAAAAGCAGGTCTTATCGGCTTAACCCAGACTCTTGCAAAAGAATTTGGCTCAAGAAACATCAGAGTTAACGCAGTTTGCCCTGGCTTCATCCAAACAGCTATGACAGCAGAACTTGCAAACATCGATGAATACCTGAAGGCTATTCCGATGAAGAGACTCGGTACTCCGGAAGACATTGCTAAAGTTGTTAAATTCTTAGCGCTTGATACTGACTACGTAACAGGTCAAGCTATCGAAGTTGCCGGCGGTTTGATGATATAATCGAATCTAAAATATTAAATCAGGAAAAATTGTTACATTTCACCTCCGAAGTGTAACAATTTTTTAAGTTTATTGCAAAATTCTCTTGAAATGGTATAATTCAAGAGAATAGTGTATTACACAATAATGAAGAGGATAAAAAACATGAGTACATTAGAAAAAGTTAAAAAAGTTGTAGTTGACCAATTGAGCTGTGATGAAGCTTTAGTTACCCCTGAAGCTAGCTTTACTGCTGACTTGGGTGCTGATTCTTTAGATACAGTTGAATTAGTTATGGCGTTCGAAGAAGAATTCGGTTGCGAAATTCCTGATGAAGAAGCTGAAAAAATTCAAACAGTTCAAGATGCAGTTAACTACATCGAAGCACACTCATAATTAGTTAAAAGATTTATATTAGGAGGGTGGAGATTATATATTTTCGCCCTCTTATTTATTATTTAAGGAAAAGAGAAAGATGACAAAACGTAGAGTTGTTATAACAGGGATGGGAGCCGTTACTCCGTGCGGTATCGGGGTTGATAAATTTTGGAACTCCCTTCTAAACGGCAAAAGCGGGGTTTCTAACATTGAATCTATCGACACAGAAAGGCACACTGTTAAGATCGCCGCAGAAATAAAAGACAAAGATTTTAATCCTGAAGATTACATGGATTCCAAAGATGCAAAAAGAATGGACAGATTCACCCAATTTGCAATGGTTGCAGCTGATGAAGCAATCGCAGATTCAGGTATTGACGAAGCTGAAATCGACCCTTACAGAATCGGGGTTATTGTAAGCTCAGCAGCCGGCGGGTTCAAAACTTTTGAAAAGAACCACATTGCAATGATAGAAAAAGGGCCGACCAAAGGTTCTCCGTTTACTGTTCCTATGCTTATCGTTGACATGGCTTCAGGCAGAATTTCCATGAAACACGGATACAAGGGTGTTAACAAAGCAGTTGTATCAGCTTGTGCAACTGGTTCTCACTCAATCGGTGATTCATTCAGAACAATCCAGTACGGCGACGCTGATGTAATGATTGCAGGTGGTTGCGAAGCTACAATCACAACGCTCGGTATTGGCGCATTCACAGCAGCAAGAACACTTTCAAAAAGAAACGACGAGCCCGAAAAAGCTTCAAGACCTTATGACAAAGACAGAGACGGGTTTGTAATGGGCGAAGGCGCTGGCGTTCTCGTTCTTGAAGAATACGAACATGCAAAAGCACGCGGTGCTAAAATTTATGCAGAAATCGTTGGTTATGGTCAATCAGCTGATGCTCATGATATGGTTGCTCCAGATCCGGAAGGCAAAGGCGCTATCAAGTCAATGGAATTAGCTCTTGAAGATGCTGGCTTGAAGCCGGAAGACATTGACTACATCAATCCGCACGGCACAAGCACAGGCTTGGGCGACGTTGCTGAATCTCAAGCAATTGCTAAGATTTTCGGCGACAAGGAATCTAACAAGAACCTTCTTGTAAGCTCAACCAAGAGCATGCACGGTCACATGCTTGGTGCGACAGGCGCTGTTGAAGGCATTGTTTGCATTAAAGCTATTACAGACGCAAAAGTTCCTCCAACAATCAACCTTGACAACCAGGACGAACATGTTGCGAACCTTGATTACGTTCCGCACAAGACAAGAGACAAAAAAGTGCGCGCTGCGCTTTCTAATTCTTTCGGATTCGGCGGGCATAACGCAACGCTTGTGTTTAAAGAGGTTTAGGGAATTTAATTAATACAAAAAGCGGAGCCTTTCAGGCTCCGCTTTTTGTTGTAAACCTTCCTATAACCCTGTCACAATTTGATTTCACAAATTCGTAAAGCTTACTGCTAACCGGAGAATCTACATCCTTTGCAACCTCGACAAGCTCAAATGGCAATTTATCAGCCATTTTGAGAATCATCTTCCTAAGCTGGGTATAACTTATCCCGACTGAATCCGCCATCCTTTCCCAGTGACGTGGGTAAATTTTGTCAGGCTCGTAATACTTGTCTATCTTCATTGCCATGTTCTTTGTCAGGTTCGGATAAATCGCTGTACACAAAATATCGTAAGCCGGCGCAAGCAGAATGCCGTTTTCTGTATACAGAATCGAAAAATTCTTCCCGTGTGCGTCAGCGTTACCTATAAGATAATTAAAAATAATTCGGTTTGTAAGCTCCAACGCGCTTACCGCAGGCGTCTTAGTCTGCATAATAATTTCATAACAATCCTTAATCCGGATTCCGCCTTCACGCTCGTATTTGAAAGAACTTATTATATTCTTTGCCTGACAAAAATCCTCCTGATGGATTCGTCTCACCTTTCCATCCTGCACATCCCTGTCATATCGTTCAAGAAGCAGGTATTTCAGGTTCTTTGTTGAGCGGATTTCACAGTTGCAGACATTGAGCCCCATAGCTTTAGCTGTTTTTAAACAAATGTACTCGTTTTCAATTGAATCCTCAACACCCTTGATTGCAGGCTTGAGAATATGTGTTGTCGGAACATCTTTAAAAGGCAATGAGACTGTACCGTCAACCAACACAACCGCCATTTTGTCCTGCGCACCTGCAAGCGAAAGCCTCAAACCTTCTGAACTGGTAAGAAGCGGCTTTCTCGGAAGCTCGTTGATGTACTCTTCAAGACTATCATCTGTAAACTTTTTGCCTCGAACAGCAATAAACTCATTTCTAAGTTTTTTGGGCGTTTCTTCATAATCGGTAAAAGATACAGCTCCCGCGCAGTCATAGCCTATTGTTTTTAGCAGACTGAACTCGTTTTTCGGATTTATCCCGTATTTTTTCCCAATATCAATACGAACCTGTTCACCTTCTGGCAAAAGCCCTTCAAAAAAACCACGACATTCTTTGTCCTCATACGCCTCTTCTCTTATTGGAAGGCTAAGTGAAAGCGGAATGTTGTTTTCAGGACTGTAAGTAAAAACAAATTTGCCTTGCTGGTTCTGTTCAAGATAGCCGACAAAGCTCTTATTAAGTCTTACTGTTAGTGTTTTCTTGGGATTCATAGGTTACCTACTTAGCATCGAGCTCGATACCGAGCATGTTAACAATTCTTAACGCCTTTC
>CANAXK010000182.1 GCA_947365485.1 uncultured bacterium | reverse complement strand
GAAATCCCGGTACAATCCTGAATGACACGGCTTTTGAAGTTCTAACCGGAGGAACGGTTTTGTTCATATTTATATCAGGTTTCCTGTTCCAGCACCTTTCTACAAAGTATGAATACAAGACTTACTTAAAGAAAAAATGGACAAATGTTATTTTGCCTTATATTATAACAGCTATTCCGGGCATAATCCTGTGCTTTACCATGCCTGTTGCGTACGGCAATCCATTTGAAGGGATGAATCCCTTTGCGCAAATCTGCGTATTTTTAACAACCGGAAGGGTGCATAATGTTCCAACGTGGTACATTCCAATGATAGTAATTTATTTTCTGCTCGCGGATGTTTTTATTATTCTTGAGCGAAAGAAAATTCTTTATAAGCTTCTTCCGATTTTGTTTCTGGTAACCTTTTTTGTGCCGAGAGTGGCAATTGAGCCAGAATTTTTAACCGGCATGAGCTATTTTCAAAAATATGTGGAGTATCTAAAATATATTTTAAACGGGTTTGTCCACTTTGCCTCGCTTTATGTGCTTGGCATGTATTTTTCTGCAAACAAGGGCAAAATCGACCTCTGCTACAAATATCGCTGGTGGCTGATTCTGTTTATGCTTGCTGTGTCCGGCTGTGATATTTTCCTGAATTATAAATTCGGAATAACAAACAACAGCATTTCAAAAATATTTTTGACCCTTCTTGTTCTCGGCTATCTCAAGCACTATGATAGTGCGATAAAGGAAAGAATCGGGCTTAACAATGCTCTTGATTTTATTGCAAAATACAGTTTTTCACTATTTTTCATCCACTGGTACATTTTCTTCCTGTTTAACGAAGTCTTTAAAACAGCGAAGGTGATTCCGGTTAACAGTATTTCGCAGTTTATTCAGGCTTCCTTGCTTGCAGGAGTTCGGTTTTGTGTTGTTAGCTGTGTAAGTTTGGCGATACTTTATTTTGCAAAGCAAATTCTTCAAAAACTTAATGTTGAAAACACCCGTTCAATAATCGGGGTATAGATTTAAAAACCGGGCTTGATTTTTTGTTTTCAGCGTTAGATAATAAGGATGTAAATTAAATATCGCGGGATACTCTGCCGACGAAGAGGTGACTAAATGTCACGTCTGAGGAGAGGTAAGTCTGGAAGACTGCTCAGGGTAAAACGCAAGTCACAATTAAATATCGCGGGATGGAGCAGTCTGGTAGCTCGTTGGGCTCATAACCCAAAGGTCGTTGGTTCAAATCCAGCTCCCGCAACCATTTCACTGGAAGTATCAAACGCAGATACTTCCAGTTTTTTAGTCTAGGGAAACCTACCGATTCAAGAGTTAGCTTTTTGTAAATAATTATGAAGATGAACTTTAATATCAGATATTAGGGTATTGTAAATTAAGTAGGTACATGTAAAGAAAGGAGTAAGAAATGAACATAAGGCCAATATCCCTATCTATACAGAATCAAAATACTCGTCATAATCAACCAAATAAAATCACAGCCGGCATTCAAGGGCTATATAATGTTGGATAAATTTGATGGCGAAAAAATAGCACTAAGCACAAAAATGATATATGGATTACAATCAGCAAAAGAATTGATTACTAACTATCTTACTAAAGAAGATTTCGGCCCAAGACAGTTATTAACCTAGCTTCAACAAAATTACACCATAAAGAATTGCTATCAAATTTTTCAACTACTGTTGACACATGGGCAAATGGTGAATATCGTCCCGAAGGTTATGCTGAAAAAGTAGAGCATACCAATTTTACACTTATAAAAGCGCCTATAAATGAAGTATTCAAAGCCATCGGGAAGGCTGAAGCCTCTGCTGACAGCATGGTGGAGTTGTCTCAAAATAAAGATAGGTATAATATTCCTTTGCCGGATTTTATAGCTAAATATTTAAAATCAACCAATACGGTGCGACCTTCTGATGCGTCAGATGTACCACAAAAAGAGTTTGAAAAGTACGCAGAGCAGGTATTTAAGAAAAATTCTGATGCACTTTCTGTTGATTTTTATGATGGAACATATGGCAGACAGTCCAAGCCTAATTTCTCAATGACAAGAGAAGATTATTTAGCAGAGCAATCTCATAAGTCAAAAAAGACTAATAAGTAAAAAAAACGGGCGAAATACTCGCCCGTTTTTTTTGTTTATGTATTACATTTATCCAATAAAATCAATGGCAATAAGCCTTTCTTGCTGCTATTAAATATTTCGGCTATTGGCAGCCGTATTTTTGGAATTAAGAAAGGAATAGTTATGAACACAGTAGAGCCAATCAGAAACATTGAAGACCTGAAAAAGATTGAACGGATTTTGAAAAGACAAGGTCTTAGAAACTTGCTCTTGTTTACCGTTGGGACAAATTGCGGACTTAGAATTTCGGATATTCTCAACCTGAATGTCGCGGATGTGAGGCACAGGGAGTATATCGATATCATTGAGCGAAAAACCAATAAAGCAAAGAGATTCCCTATAAACTCCAAGCTCAAGCCCATGTTTGCAAAAATTACCTATAACAGAAGAGGGGATGAGCCTTTGTTTACCTCAATATTTAATAACCGCATGGAGCGCACCCAGTGCTATAGAATAATAAACAAGGCGTGCAAAAAAGCCGGAATCCAGTACAAAATCGGCACACACACGCTTAGAAAAACTTTCGGGTACCATCATTACCAGAAGTACAAAGATGTGGTAATGCTCCAGAAGATTTTTAACCACTCCGCTCCGCAGATTACACTCAGATATATCGGAATTGAGCAGGATAAGATTGACGAAAGTTATTCTAATTTTATACTTTAGAAATAAAGAAGGGCGAATCTCAAAATGAGATTCGCCCTTGCTTTACTATTTTTTGTTAGCCTTTTCGTTTTCCTCTTCTTCTTTTGCCCCTTTGTCGATTTCATGTCCAATGATAGCACCGCTGGCTGCTGATAATCCTCCGTATGCTGCAATCATACCCAGTGCCGGAGCTGCCAGACCGCCTGTCATGATTAAAATTCCGCCAACAGCACCTGCTGTACCCAGTGCCCCGAAAATTGCTGCTAAACCTTTTGCGCAGGTATGTTTACCCTTGAACGCAGGCTCTGATGTTTGAGGCGCAGGCAAATCGGTTTTCAGGCTTGCACGTTTTGCTCTTGCTGGTTGGTTGGCATAAGTAACACTAATTGGATTGATTCTCATATTCTCACTCCTATTTTATTCACACACCAACTAACTTAACAAAAATAATTTTGTGTGTCAATGATATGTTACAAATGATTAATTTTTGTCTCTGTTGACCAGTTTGTCTTTTGTATCCCACTGGAATGAAGAGCGGATTTCTGAGCCGATTTTTTCTATCAGATGTTCTTTTGACGCCTTTCTTAGCGCGTTAAAATTCTTGGCTCCTGATGACATCTCGTCCATGAACTCTTTTGCGTACTTTCCGCTCTGGATATCGGCTAAGATTTTCTTCATCTCTTCCTTGACTCCCCTGTTAATTAATTTTCCGCCTCTAGTGAGGTCTCCGTAT
>CANAXK010000181.1 GCA_947365485.1 uncultured bacterium | reverse complement strand
CGGAAGAGAAAACAACGAGTTAAGAAAAATAAATTTCACGCATAATTTTACAAAGCACGCGCTTGGTTCTGTGCTGGTTGAGTTTGGAGACACAAAGGTTATTGTAACGGCATCTGTCGACCTTAAGAAGCCAAAGTGGATGTCCGAAGAAGACAACCACGGCTGGGTAACAGCGGAATACTCACTTTTGCCTTCTGCCACAAACACACGGTGCAAACGTGAGCGTGAAAAGGTTTCAGGACGCACCCATGAGATTCAAAGGCTTATTGGAAGAAGTCTAAGGGCATGCGTTGATTTAGAAAAAATGCCAAAGATGACAATAACGATTGACGCGGACGTTATCCAGGCTGACGGAGGAACGCGCACTGCAAGCATTTGCGGTGGGTATTTGGCTTTAAGGGACGCTGTAGAAAAGCTCATGGAATCAGGCGAGCTTGCAGAGAATCCGATTATTGAGCCGGTCGCAGCAATATCAATAGGGATTGTAGACGGTGAAATCAAGTTGGATTTAAATTACGAAGAAGACTCGCATGCGCAGGTTGATTCCAACGTTATTTTAACAAAAAGCGGAAAGATTGTTGATTTTCAGACAACATCGGAGGGCGAGCCTTACGAGTTTGAAAAAATGATTGAGTTGTTCAACACCGCAAAATCAGGTATTGATAAAATTATAGGTATGTACTAAACTTAAATATAGCATATGTGTGAGGGAGATTTTAATGGAAGAAAATGCTTTAAAGAAATTTACAACTCCTAAATTTCTGAGTTTTGCACTCGGATTTTTCGGGCTACAGTTTGCATGGCAGATGAGAATTATTCTCTCCGGTCCTGTAACAGAAAATCTGGGGGCTTCACCGCTTTTATTCGGCCTAATCTGGCTTGCCGGCCCATTCACCGGTATGGTTGTACAGCCGATTATTGGAGCTTTAAGTGATAAGACAACATCGCCATTTGGAAGACGCCGTCCTTATCTGCTCGGCGGGGCATTGCTTTCAGCGCTCGCGCTTTGGGCGCTTCCTAATTCGGAAGGGATTACCAACTTCATAGCCTCACATTTGCATATTCATCTTCCTGCGCTCGCAGCTTTGTGTTTTGCAGCAGTAATGATTTGGATTCTGGACGCCTGCGTAAACATTGCGCAGGGGCCTTACAGAGCGCTCGTACCTGACGTTGTTCCTCCGGAACAGCACTCAATAGCAAACTCTTACATAAGTCTTGCAATCGGACTCGGTTCTGTTGTTGCAGCAGGTACTGCACCGTTTTTAAAATGGGCGTTTAATTATCAAATGTCCATCAACGCGCAGTTCATAATGGCAGCGCTCGCATTCTCGCTTGGTATGCTTTGGACTTGTATAGCAATAAAAGAGCATAGGTACCAGCCAAAAACAGACGAAGCAAAGGAAAAATTCGATTTCATCAAATCACTAAAAGAATTTTTTGCTCTCTCTCCAGAAGTCGGGAAAATCTGCTGGATGCAGTTTTTCACCTGGATTGGAACCATGTGTATGATGATTTATTTCACCCAGTATTGCGTACACACAGTATTTGGAGTACCTGACCTTTCTGATGTTTCTGAGGCGATAAAAGCAGCTTATGACAGCGCTGTCCTCGCGGGAACGAACTTCTCTTCTGTTTGTTTTGCAATATTCAATCTGGTTTGTTTCCTTGTAGCGATTCCTATCGGGGTTTTATCAGTAAAATACGGAAACAAAAAAGTTCACATCATATCAATGCTTTCAATGGCGCTTGCTTTCCTTGGGATGGGATTCATCACAAACGTGAAGGTTGTAGCGGTTTTGATGGCTGTATCAGGTATTGGCTGGGCAAGTATTTGCGCGTTACCGTTTGCAATGCTATCGCAGTACATCAAGCCTGGCACAGAAGGTTCTGTTATGGGTATATTTAACATCTTCATTGCAGGCCCTCAAGTCTTTGTCTGCACGCTCGTTTCATGGATTATCAACAAGTGCGTATTCACTGTTGGTGACGGCGTAAACTACCACTGGGAATATACTTTCTTAATCGGTGCAGCTTGTTTAATTGCAGCCTCAATCATTGCATCAAGAGTAAAGGACAAGACAGTTGAGCAACATGCGTAGAGGAAAAGTTCTTTTAATCTATCCGCCTTCTCCTGTTTTGAACAGGGAAGACCGTTGCCAGCAGCCCACAAAAGAGCTGCTTGTGATTCCGCCTCTGCCGCCAACGGATTTGATGTATCTTGCAGCAATCGCTGAAGAGTGCGGATATGAAGCAATAATAAGGGATTACAGTCAAGGCGGAGATTTTATAAAGGATGTGCGCGAGCTAAACCCTGATTATCTGGTTGCAAACATTGCCACTCCGACTTTCCAATCAGACATGGTATGGGTAAAAAAAGGGAAAGAAATGCTTCCTAAGCTTCGCACGATTGTTAAGGGTGCGCCGTTTCTTACTTACAATTCAAACACGATTTACGAAAACCCGTTCATTGACTACGTTATAATGGGAGAGGCAGAATTAACGCTCAAAGAGATTCTTGAAGGGGTACCAGACAGCGAAATCCTCGGGATATGTTACAGGGACAATTTCCAGCCTGTAAAAAACGAGAAGCGCCCGTTCATAGAGAATCTTGATATTTTACCGTTTCCGGCAAGGCATCTGGTTGATAATTCAATTTATAGGCGGCCTGACAACGGAAAAGTACAGGCCGTGGTTAAAGTATCGCGCGGGTGTCCTTATCACTGCTTTTTCTGTCTCGCTACTCCTGTTTCCGGTGCAAAAGTCAGGACGCGTTCTGCTGAAAACATTATTGCAGAGTTAAAAGAGTGTGTTGAAAAATACGGGATTAAGAATTTTCTTTTCTGGTCTGACATATTTAATTTTGACCGCGAGTGGACAATGGATTTGTGCAACAAAATCATTGAAAGCGGGTTAAAAATCACCTGGTCTTCAAACACCAGGGCTAACACAATGGACGACGAAATGGCGGCTTTGATGTACAAGGCAGGGTGCAGGCTCGTAAGTATCGGGGTTGAAAGCGGGTCTCAACAAATGCTTGACAACATCGGCAAAAAAATCAAGCTTGACGATATCAGAAACACTGTAAAAATTCTCAAGAAAAACAAGATAAAGATTTACAATTACTTTGTAATCGGGCTTCCATGGGAGACCGAGGAGACTGTGGAAGAGACCATAAAATTTGCAATCGAGCTTGACAGCAACTTTATAAGTTTCTACACAGCAACCCCGCTTCCGGGAACAAAGTACTTTGCTTATGCCATGGTAAACCAGCTTGCAGAGGGCAACCTCGATTTTGTAAGTGCTTATTACCAGCCTGTAGTTAAGTCACACACGCTTTCGAAGGAGCGGATTTTTGAGCTTCACAAGCAGGCTGTAAAGCGGTTTTACCTGCGTCCCCGTTTCATACTCAAGACCCTGTTTTCACTCAGGAGTTTTGCAGAGTTCAAAAATTATTTTATTGCAGGCATGAACCTCTTATTGAAAAAAGATTAGTTTCTAACCAGCCCTGGTT
>CANAXK010000180.1 GCA_947365485.1 uncultured bacterium | reverse complement strand
AATATTTTTTCTAATAGCTTCAAACTTTCGATGTGCGCCGGATTCTGATTGAGGATTTGCTCTATGTAATTTAGCGCCCTTTCTTCGTTTCCAATCAGGTAATACAAATCTGCGATTTCCAACAAAAGCTCTGAGCTGGTGTTGTCGTATTCCAGAGCCTTGTAAAAGACTTCTATCGCGTGTTTGTAATGCCCTTTGGATTTTAGCGTAAATCCTTCCTGCAACAAGTTTTTAATCATATTTTATGAACCCGATTGACTTTGGTTTCGTCTCTTTCTCTTCTATTTTCGGGGTGTTTATTATAACAAGCACCTCGTCCTCACTTGACATCTTGAGGTTGTTTCGCGCAATTGCTTCCAACCCCTGAACATTTGAAAAATTGTTGATATTGTCCTTGAGCTGCTCGTTAAGAGCCTTTGCAGCGTCTCTTGTTTTGGTAATCTGTATGATTTTGGCCTTGTAAGAAACAATTTTGGATATGTTTAATACAGCGCTTATTGTAATCTGCAAAAGACACAAAAGCAGAATTATTGTCAGAAAAGAATAGTAAAACCCGCTCGCAGAAGCCGATTTTGCTTTTCTGTCAAGCTGCGGATTGTTCTTCTTATCCTTGTTTACAACCCTCGCGGGTCTTTTTCTCGCTTGTTGTCCGTATTGCATCATAGATTAATTATACAAAAATTTTGCGCTAATTACAACTTGAATCCTGTTGAAAATCTTACAGCCGAACTCTGCCTTCCGTTCGTGTAATAAGACTGGGCAAGCCCGAGCTCAAACTTAAGTGACTCAGCGTATTTTTTTAAAGCGGGGTTGTACACAATCACCAATTCGTTCTTGTTTTTTGGAATGTTAACGTAATTTGTGAACGAATCCTTGAGCGTAAGCTTGTCTGTGATGTGCCATTCCGGAGTAAGCCTTATTGTGCCGTACTGGTTGTCTATCCCCCTGTTAGCAGACTGCCTTAGTGCAGTGTCGAACGAAAAATACTTCTGGGAATCGTACCTTACGAACACGCTTGCAGTTGATTCAAGCTGGGAGTATGAAAGCTCTTCACCCCATGTGGAGCCGTAGCTGAAACCTCCGCCAGCCTGTGCAGACACACTTCCGCTAAGCGGGAGTATGTCTCCTAAGCTGTTTCTATTTACCATCGCCCTTGCAAGGGCGCTTCTGGGTGTGTTGGTGTTCGTTGTTATGTTCAGGACTCCCACAGGCAGAGTCAATGTGCGCTGGGGGATGTTAACTTTTGGCTTGTCGATATTTTCATCAAGGTATATTGTCTCAACAGGGTTGTCGTCGTATTCGATTTGACCGTTGAGCTTATACGTTTCTTTTATCTCTTCCTCTGCGATTGCGGGGGTAAGGTTTAAGATTATTAATGCTATTAATAAAAACAATCTCATAGCTATATTTTAAATTAAATAAACCTTATTTTCAATTAGTATTTTTTTGATTATACATGCGAACAACACTAACCGGGCAATGAAATAAATCTGCAAGTATTTTATAAATACTTGTGTAGTAGAGAGGTCAAATTATGAGAATAAAGAAGAAAAGTGCAGTAGTTCTAGTCCTTAGTTTTTTTCTTGCGGCTAGCTATGCTCAGGCAGCAGATTCGATTGCTGTTGTCGATTTACAGAAAATAGTCAGCAACTCTTCGCAGGTAAAACAACTTAAGCAGGAACACTCCAAGAAAATGGATGAACTCAACAAGATTATTGTTAACGCCCGCGGTGCGATTGCTAACGAAACAGACACAAACAAGATTGTGCAATTAGAAGAAAAATACACAAAAGAATTTAACACCAAAAAATCCGCTCTGGAAAAGGACTACAACTCACGTCTTGAGGCAATCGAGAAGTCTATAAAATCAGAGATTGCTAAAAAGGCAGAGAAGGATAACTACGATTATGTGTTTGCAAAAAGCGTACTTTTGTACGGCGGTAAAGATATAACCAATGAGATTAATGTAAAGTAGTTTAAAATTTAAAAAAGTACTATATTCTTTTGAGTTGCTTTATGCTATAATGTCGGCATAAAGCAACTTAAGGAGAATAACGATGAATAAAAAATTATTTGTAGTTTTAAGTTTAACAGCGATGATTTCTGCACTTTCAATTCAGGCGATGGCACATTCCACAATCTATACCGATGATATTGGAAGATTGCACTTCTTGGGCAAAGACCCGGGTTCTGCTGCGCGTGCTACCCAGCAGATAGACAATTTTGCAAACCCTGAACAAAAAGATTTAACAAATATTATTTATAAGAACGAGCCTCCAAAAACAGAGGAAACAAAGGTTAACACAACAACAACTGCTGAACCGGCTTCTGCTCCGGCAGCACCTGCTTCTAACAAGACAAAGGGCTCTTTCTCTTATACAAAGGGTGCAATGGACGCTTCAAACCCGTATACATTTGGTGAAACAAACATCAAAAACGATGAGAACGAAAAATCAGGGTTCTTCTGGAAGCGAAACAAAGATAAGTAAGTTAAAAAAAGAGGTAATTTAAGATTACCTCTTTTTTTTTGAAATAATTCAACCATATATATGATGGGAGTCATGCCTTCATGATGTAAAGTAATAGAGGTACTAAGTGTACCTTGCGTATACTTGGTGGAGATGAGGTAGGTAAATTGAAGAAATTCAAGTTTCGATTGCAGGTCGTGCTTGACATGCGCGAGAATGAACTTGAACAGAGGCAGATGGAGATGGCAAAAATTGTTGCAGCCCTGAATGCCCAGAAAGATAAGCTTCAAAATATTTTCCTTTTCCAGCAAAAAAATACGCAAGACCTTGAAGCCTTGTACAATTCCGGCGATATCGATGTTGTTCAAATCGAGAACTACAGAGGCTACGGAATAAAACTCATCAGCGACGCGAAGAATCAGGAACGTATAATCCAGAACACGGAAATGCTCCTCAAGCGCAAGCAGCTGGAAGTGCTCGAGGCTCACAAGAAAGTTGAGACACTAAAAAAACTCAAAGAAAAACAGGAAAAAGAGTTCCAAAAAGAGTTCTTGCAATCAGAAATGAAAGAGCTCGACGATATTACATCAGCAAGATTTAAAATAGGATAAAATGACTCAGGCATTGTTAAACAACTTGGATACGCAACAATTTTTCTCCGACCCAAAGTCCGGAGCGAAGGACTTTGCGCTTGTGTCTGGTTCAGAACAAAACTTTCAAACAATACTAAATGAACAAGCCAGTGCGAAAAATGAACTTGTTCAAGGTACGCTCGGTGCTATGAACCAAACAACAGATAATGATTTTGGCAAACTGACCAATATTATCAAGGATGTTATGCAAGAGGCGGTAGAGGAATCTTCGCTTGAACTTACTTTTGTTGGAGAAATTGAAGAAATTGTTGAAGAGGTTCAAGCTCCAATAGAGGAGTTAGAAGCAGATGCTGATACTGACGAGGTTGGGGTTGAGGAGTTTTTCGGTTCGGAGGGGCTTCTTGGCCAATGTTTGCAAACAGAACTTGTGAAAGAACAGGGTGTAGAGCAGATAGAG
>CANAXK010000179.1 GCA_947365485.1 uncultured bacterium | reverse complement strand
ACATTTAAAAGTCATTCGGCAAATATTTTGGTAAAGCTTGCAAGAATTTGTGGACATGAGTAGCCGGCACAAAGGGTTTTATGAAGCATGCCGGAAAAGCATGGATTCTGTTTTCAGCAGCGCTTACTGCTGCAACTACAGCTAATGTAATTTATAAGGCAAGACATATGGGTAAACTGGCAAATAAAGACATTATTGACAAAACTAAAGAAAGCACGGTGATTTAGTATGGCAATCAATCCTATTCAAACAAATATCGACAATACTAAGTCTCACAAACCTTACAGAGAAGCATCTGGCAGAATGAAGACTGATAAAAACATCAAGCCGCTTGCTCCGGAAGGTCACCTTGTTCATGACCGTGTTCTTCAGATGCCGAAATACTTTCTTAAGGATTTGGCTTATGATGCCAAGGCTGTGCGTGACGGCTTGAGAGGTACTGCAAACGACCACCAGACAGGAAGGTTGAACGATGTCGGGCTTAAAATCGGCGGTATTGGAATCGCAACTTTGCTTGCTGCAAGAACGAAAGATCCTATTAAAAGAATAATGGAATACGCAGGGCTCGGAGCATTCCTGTTTGCAATGTCAGTATTCCCGAAAGCTGCTATTCAGGCTCCTTCAAGAGCGTTGCACGGATTTGATTCCGGTATTGAATACATTGATGATCAGGGACGTAAAAAATCTGTGTTCCAGGATTCAAACTACATTCCGTTCGATATGTATCAGGGCGAGTATCCGAGCGAAGATTTGGATATCATAGGCGATAGAATGGGAATCCCTCGTGATATCAAAAACCGCCACGATATTATCAAAGAACAGATGAGAAAAATTGCGACCCAGAATAATACTTTGTGGATGCTTACAGCCGGGTTTGCAACTCCTGTTATTGCAGCGCTTACCTGCTGCGGGCTGGAAAAACTTATCTCTCCTGTAGTTGAGTATGCAAGAAACGCAAGATACAATTCTAGCATTTCACATGCGCTGAACCTGACTTCAAATATGAAGACAGCGGCTTCTGAGATTGACTCTAACAAGCTTAGTAAGAAAGTAGAAAAACTGCTTTCTAGCTACAAGGACAAAGAGCTTCCAAAAGCCGAGTTTGACAATCTTGTAAAAATGCTTACAGAAAATGTTGACGCAAATACTTCAGAAGGCATCGTTAAAGACCTTAAGAATATTTTCAACCTTGAGAAAAAAGGCGCTGTGTCATTTATTATTGACGAGGGCTCAGGTGAAAGCATAATCAACTCAATCAAGAACAATCTGCCTGCTAACAACAGGGCAAGTCTGGAAAGAGTATTTGTTCCTTCAAAAGAAGAGATTTCAGAAATCCTCAAAAAATCAGGTAGCGGTGAGCTTACAGAAGACCAGCTCCAGAACCTTAAGGGCGAGCTTAAGAAATTCTTCGGTGAGAAGATTGCAAAAGAAACTACACTTTCAAAAGAATACCTAAACGGGTATCAGAACCAGGTAATTGAGCGGATTTCTAAATCAATCCAGCAGAATAAATCGAACTTTGTGAGCGAAGGCAATATCAAAGAAGTAGTTGACTTTGCTAAAATCATGGGCGAATTTAAACATAACGACAAAGTTCTTGACAAGTGCAAATCATTCAAGGTTGAGCACGCGCCTGAAACAGTGCTTGCGCGCTCTTATGCTAAGTTTGAAAAGACCTTGTTCAAGGAACTCGGTATTACATTCAAGGATATGAAGCAGCTTAAGGATCTCAATGGGGATAAAGTTGCTGAAATATTACAAAGCAAACTCGAAGCTCTGGCTAAGGATGAGGCTAAGTTTGAAAAAGCTATCTCAAAACTTAAAAAAGTTATGTCAGATATGGAAGTTAAGCTCAATGGTAAGTCAAACGACGGGGCTCACCTCAAAGACCTGATTACGGCTATTGAAAACAACTATAACAACACAGCCAAACGACTTAACGAAGCAGGAAAAGGCAAGTTTAAGAACACAATCGACAGACTGGTTAAGGAAGATGTTTCAACACTTTCTAACTCAATAAAATCAAGACAGGAATTGTTCGACATCTTAGACGGCAACAAGCCTAACAAGTTTGCAAGATTTAATTACTGGGGCGGAGACGATGCAGCCAGAATCAACTACGCAAAAGAAAACGCGAAAGGCGTTGGCTCATCTAAGAACGCAACAATCTCCAGAATCGTTGAAAGATATCAGGGACAAGTTGATTCGTTCAACAGAATGCTTCACACAATGGATGTTTACAAGCGTCCTATTCCGGAAGGCGAGTACGACAAGGCTATTCTTAATATAAGTAAAGAAGCTCTGTTGACAGCTGACTCCAAGAAGCATACATTGAAATTTGATTTACACAACAATCCTGATTTCTACAAGGATATAATGAATACAACATGGAGAGCAGAAGACGCTGCTCAAGCAGGAAGTACACACGGCAAAGGCTATATCTCTGAATCAACCAAGAAGGCTATGGGTGAATCAAAAGACCTTTCTACCGGCAACATCAGAGAAAGATTCCAGCAGTACATTAACAGATTCAGAAACATTATCGGAAACAACGAAGTTGACTTTACAAAACCTGAACACTTGCCGTCAAAGGGCGCAGGTGATGCTTATTCAAAAGAAGCAACAACAAGAATGGCCAAGTTCAATCTTGTAGGTCAAAGACCGGTTGACTTTGTGCAAGGCGCAGCTAAGAGAAGGTACAGCAACCAGAAGTGGATGAGAATTGTATCAGTAATCGGCGGAGTTGTTCTAGGCGGAACAGTACTTGCACAGTTAGCATTTGGTAAGATTAAAAACCCTCATAATATACAGAAGCAGGTGAGTGATGACACAAATAACTAAACTAACATCCCTAAATTTCAGAGCATCAAGCTATCAGACTCCGGTAATACCTGAAAAGACCGAAGCAAAGCAGGCTGAAAACAATGCTGCTATTGACAGATACCTGGAAAATCTGGCAATGATGAACGCGCCTAAGGTTCAGAAAGTTGAGCTTGCTTCTCAAAAACCTGTTGAATACAAGAATAATCTGAAATCAATGATTCAGAATAACCAGTCTGTTATGATGGCAATCGTTCCAAGAACATTTACAGCAGAGGACTTGAACGGCGACGATAAGATTACTTTAAAAGAAGGCGAAAAGAACGGAACTTTTCTGAGCGCGATTTCAAGACTGGATGAGCTTAAGGAAGACGGAATCAACACCTTACACATACTTCCAATCCATCCTACAGGCAAGAAGAACGCAATGGGAACAGCGGGTTCAATCTATTCACCTGCAAAATTCGTTACAGAAGACGGACACCTTGCAATTGACCCGATGATTATTGAAAAAGACGACCCGAGAAGCCATAACGAGCAGTTCAAGGCGTTTATTGACGAGTGCCACAAAAGAGATATTAAAGTAATGCTTGACCTTCCGAGCTGCGCTTCTGTTGATATGTTCGAAGCAGAACCTGAACTTATGGCGTTTGGAAGAAACGGCGAAGATAAAACTCCTCAAGGCTGGGCTGATATCAGAATGTTTGAGCCTTGG